>JBFHWR010000349.1:0-3925 GCA_041599395.1 Gemmatimonadales bacterium
GCCAACGGGTACATCGAGGCAATTGCCCTGGGTCCGGGCGGAGTCGTGAGCGAAGGGAGCGGGCAGAACCTGTTCCTGGTTCGCGACGGGGTCTTGATCGTGCCGCAGACCGACGGAACGTCGCTCTCCGGGATCACGCGTGACAGCGTCATGACCATTGCGCGCGATCGCGCCATCGAGGTGAGAGAACAGACCGTGCCTCGTGAGACGATCTACACTGCAGATGAAGCGTTCTTCACTGGAACGGCGACCGAGGTCACCCCCATCCGAAGCGTCGATAAGATTCCGATTGGTGCCGGTAGCGCAGGACCCATTACACAGATGCTACAGGCCGCCTACCTCGAGCATGCCCGGGGGGAAGTTGAGGATCGGCATGGCTGGCTGACACCGGTTCATGATGCACAGGCGGCTGCGGTCTAGCCTGCGGAAAGGCCCGGACATTTTTCCGCGACCTCTGCGGCACAATACTCTCAAAGGCTGCGGAGTTATTCGCGGCAGGCTCAGGACGTCGGTCGCTTCCCTAAAACCTGACCGGCTAGCGTCCCCGTGACCCGGCCGTCGGCGACCGCCAATTGTCCGTTCACCAGCACGTGGACGACGCCCTCGGAATACTGATGAGGGTCCGAGTAGGTCGCGAGATCGCGGAACGCATCCAGGTCAAAGACCACCAGATCGGCGACCGCGCCGGACCGGATCGTCCCGCGGTCGTCCATTCCAAACACCTGGGCCGGGAGCGACGTCATCGTGCGTATCGCGTCGGGCAGGGTCATCACGTGGCGCTCTTGCACATAGAGGCGGACTTTGCGGGGGAAGGGGCCGTAATAGCGGGGGTGGGGTACGCCTTCCCCGAACGGGACCAGACCGCCGTCGGACGATGTCATCGTCCATGGCTGCTGCATGAGCGCGACGATATCGGTATCGATCATGTTGAAGGACACGAGGCTGGCGCCGCCGGCCTCCATCAGCTCGAGCGCGAGATCCGCCGGGTGGCGGCCGCGCTCTTCGGCAACGTCCAGCAGGGTGCGTCCTTCGATGGACGGGTCCGCTCGATGGCGTCGAAACTGCAGCCTGCCGGCGCCCCCTCGGCGATCGAGGTTCTCGATCACATCGGCGCGGATACGTGCTCGCTGTTCGCGGTCCCGCAACCGCTCCATGAGCGCGTCGTTGCCTCCCACCTGGGCCCATCGGGGGATGAGGGCGCCGGCAATGCCCGTCCCCGAAGCCTCATAGGGGTACTGATCCGCGTAGATGCCTAATCCCTCGTCACGAGCCCGTTGTATGCGGTGTACCAACGCGTGTCCGTATCCCCACACCCGCGGACCGAGTGCTTTGATGTGTGTTACAACGCCGGTGATGTCAGCCTCGCGAGCGATCTCGATGACCTCATCCACCGCCGCCACGACGCCGATCGTATAGTCTGCCTCGTCCCGAATGTGGCTGATGTAGACGCCCCCGTAACGCGCTGCCACTTTGGCCAGCTCGATGACCTCCGCGGTCTCCGAATAACTCCCCGGGGCGTAAAACAATCCGCTGGAGAGTCCATACGCTCCGGCGTCCATGCCGCGCCGGACCAGGTCGGACATGTGCTCGAGTTCCTCGTTGGTGGGCGACCGGTCCGCCATCCCCATAACGCTGCGGCGGACCGAGCCGTGCGGGACCAACAACGCGACGTTGACGCCGAGGCCGTGCTCGATGAGGTGTTCCCGCTGCTCAACCAAGTCCGTCGGCCCTCCGCCATCCGGATTGACGAACACCGTGGTGACACCCTGGGTGAGCAGGGGCCGGCCGTTACTCAGATCTTGCGTGGCGAGCGCGGGACCCGCATGGGAGTGCGCATCGATAAAACCGGGCGTCACATACAGGCCGGTGGCATCGATGACGCGTGCCGCGCGTGCCGACGCGAGTCGCCCCACGGAGACGACGCGTTCTCCCGTGATGGCCACGTCCGCGGCGCGCCATGGATTGCCGGATCCGTCCAGGACCCGGCCGTTCCTGATCAAGACGTCGTATTGGGCGGCTACGGAATCGGCAGACCCTCCAAGCAGAGCTACGAGAGCGATCGTGGTCCCGAGGAATCTGGTTGCCATGTGTTTACCCACCTCTACTCCAGCGACAGTACGGACCGCAGGGCGTTCCGCGCGCCGGTGCTCAGTTCAGGGTCACATATCGCTCGAATCGTGCGACTTCTCGTTCGCTCACGTATTTGCCGATTTCGCGACGGAACTGTTCCATGCTCACGTAGGGTCTGTATTCTTTGAACTCACGCAACATGCGCGGGCCGAGTCCCGGAATACTCAGAATGTCTTCGTCGCTCGCCGTGTTCAGATCGATGGGTACGAACACATACTGCTCGAGCCTCGCCAGCTCGTCGTCATCGACATACTTGCCGATCTCGCGGCGGAACTGAGCCAGCGCGCGATAGGGTCGGTATTCTTCGAATTCGTGCCTCATTCGCGGCCCGACGCCGGGAATCATCAAGATTTCCTCTGCGCTCGCGGAATTGAGGTTGATTGGCAGGAAGAGCTTGACGTAGACATCCGCAAGCTGACCAGCCGTCAGGGATTTGCTCAGCAACGCGTGGAGTTCCGTCATGCCGAGGAACGGACGCTGGTCCATGATGGCGTCGACGAGTGACGGCGTGAGATGGGGAATGTTCCGCAGTTCCTCTACCCCGGCAATGTTTGGGTTCAGCACGGCCGTGTTCTTGCCCACCTGAGCGAACGCGACACCATGTCCCATCACCACGGTCACAAGCACTGTCGCTAGAGTCTGAGGCACGCGTTTACACCGCATCATCCAGTCTACTCCGCTGTTTGTGGTGGTTCTCGGGTGTTGACGAGCCGAGGGTGGCGATACGTGTATGCCAGACCCAACAGCCCGAGTTCGATCATTGTTCCGGGGCCGAGCACGGGAGTCGCACCTCTGATTGCCTCCCAAAACAAGTTCAGCCCGCGCAACGTAGGATACATCTCCAACTCGAATTCCGCATTGCCGTGATAGTGGAGGTAGAGCCCGACGAATCCACTGATCACGAATAATCCAGCCACGGCTTGAAACACACGCACGCCCAGCCTGGCTCCGATAGACGAAAACCAGGCAACGCTCAGAAGGCTCGCCGCCATGAGAACGAGGGGCACCAGCTGCCACGAGGATTCGGTGTGCTCGATCAGGAGCAGCTCAATGCCTGCGCCCACCGTTCCCAGGATGAAGAGCGCGAGGAGAACGGTACGAAGGGCGGTCACCGTGTCGACACGGCGGGACATGTCGCCGATTTTCATAGTCGCAAGCGTGGCTTCATGCACTTGAAAGTACGCAGCGACCACGGGTTTCGCTGTTCCAAGAGATCCGGTTTTCCACCAGCGGTAGCGCCGAAGCCTTGTTCGGGGCACACTAGGGTGGTTTGATTTCTCGAAAATCCCAGAAAGACGCTGGAGACTATGCGGATCGCGACAAGAGTCAACCGATTGTGAAGCATCCGGTCGTCGGTTTCTTCCTGGCCTTTGCCGTAGGAAGCTTGGCTGCCGTCTGCGCGGAGGCCCAGGACTCGGCGCCGATGCCGCTGGTACGCCTTTCCGGACCTATCGCGTTGGATGGGATGCCGGATGAGCCGGCTTGGGGGGCGGTGGAGCCGCTCCCGTTGACGGTGTACACGCCGACGTTTCAGGCTCCCCTCAGCGAACGCACCGAGATCCGGGTGGCGTACGATGACGAATATCTCTACCTCGCAGGGAGGTTGTTCGACTCGGACGCCCGGGGGATCCGCGCGAATACGCTGTACCGGGACCGATACAGCGGTGACGACCTCGTCGCCATCGTCTTGGATACGTTCAACGATCATGAGACGGCGGTCTGGTTCTCGGTCACGCCCTCTGGGGCGCGGTCGGATCGAGCCGTTGCCAACGACGCTGAGTTTTCCAGTGGAGCC
>JBFHWR010000350.1:0-3924 GCA_041599395.1 Gemmatimonadales bacterium
GGCTTCGTGATACGCCGTGAGTTTCCGCTCTTCGTCGGTAAGGACCAGGCTCTTTCGCTCGACGCCAAGCATGACCTTGTCCTTCGCGTCTTCGAAGTCCTCCATCTCCACCGACTGCTTACTGCGACGCGCCGCCAGGAGAGCCGCCTCGTTCACGATGTTGGCGAGATCGGCGCCCGCGAGCCCGGGGGTTGCTTTGGCGACGACCTCGAGGCGCACATCGGCGCTCAGCGGGATCTTGCGACAATGCACTTTGAGAATCATCTCGCGTCCCCGAACGTCCGGCATGTCCACCACGATCTGCCGGTCGAATCGCCCGGGTCGAAGCAGCGCCGGGTCCAGCACGTCCGGTCGATTGGTGGCCGCAATGAGGATGACGCCCACGTTGGATTCGAACCCATCCATCTCGACCAACAACTGATTCAACGTCTGCTCGCGCTCATCGTGACCGCCACCGAGGCCTGCACCCCGATGCCGCCCCACGGCGTCGATCTCGTCAATGAAGATCAGGCACGGCGCATGGGCTTTCCCCTGCTCGAAGAGGTCGCGCACCCGGGACGCGCCGACCCCCACAAACATCTCGACAAAATCGGAACCGGACATCGAGAAGAACGGTCGGCCGGCTTCGCCCGCCACGGCTCTGGCGAGCAGGGTCTTACCTGTTCCCGGCGGACCTACCAGCAAGACCCCTTTGGGCAGTCGCCCGCCAAGGCGCTGGAATTTCTGCGGGTCTTTCAGAAATTCGATGATCTCTTCGAGCTCGACTTTCGCCTCATCCGCCCCCGCCACGTCTTGAAACGTGACCTTCGGGGTGTCACCGCTCAACAGCTTTGCCTTGGACTTCCCGAAGGAGAATGCGCGGTTGCCGCCCTGTTGCACCTGCCGGAAGAAGAAGACCCACAGACCGATGAGGATGACCCACGGCAGGAGCTGCACGAAGATCGCCCCGAACGACGGCTTGGGCTCTTTGGCGGTGACCGGGATGTTCTTGTCTTCGATCCGGGTGAGAATCAGCTCCGAGTCCTGGATCGGCAGCACCACTCGGAACCGCTCGACCTCCGCACCTTCGTACGAAATCGGTTGCTTGAAATCACCTTCGACGAATTTCCCGCTGGTGATTTCGAGGCTGGCGACGTTGTTGCGCTCCAGCTCTTGATTGAACGTCGAATAGGCGACCTCGGCAAACTCGTCCTGGCCGGATCCCCACATCTGATAAAACGCAATTGGCAGCAGAATGATGAGCATCCAGAAAATCAGATTCCGGCTCATTCCGCTCCAATTCGGCTTCTTTTGCGGTGCTCGTTCCGCCATCTACTCGATCAGCTCCCCGACAAACGGCAAGTGCCGATAGTCTTCTGCGTAATCCAAACCGTACCCCACCAAGAACTTGTGCGGGGCGTCGAACCCCACGAAGCGAGGCTCCGAAATCAACGACCGCGCCGTCCGCTTATGTAACAATGTACAGATTTCCAGGCTCGCCGGGTCCCGTGCCTCCAACAACCGCACCAAGCGGTTCAGCGTCCGCCCCGAATCCACAATGTCTTCCACCAACAGAACGTGTCTGCCCTCCATGTTTGTGGCCGGGTCGTAGAGCAACCGCACTTGGCCGCTGGACGTTTTTCCGCTGCCATAGGACGCGGCGACCATGAAATCGACCTGATGCGGACGCGGCACCGCCCGCGCCAAGTCACTCAGGAAAATGAAACTCCCCTTGAGCAATCCGAGCAGCAGCAGGTCGCCCGTGGGGTAATACTCCGCAATCTCCCTTCCAAGTTCCCCTACACGCTCGGCGATCGCCTCCGCTTCGAAGACGACGTCGACCGTCTGCTTACGAGTGACGCCCTTCAGGACGTTCGCTTGAGTACGCATCTAACCTCACCGCAGGCTCGCCGGGCGCCGGCACACATCCGGCTGCACGGCAAACCCCAGGAATCCACAAGACCTCATCACCCCGCACGACCACCGGATAGATCGGCCGATCACGCGAGGCCACTCGCGCTTCCATCAACACCCGTCGCACCTTGCGATGCCCAACGCCACCGAGGGGAAAGATGCGATCGCCCGGCCTAAACTCGCGCAGGGCGCCGACACCCGCCGTGAGCCATGTCGTCCCGGACTTGCGACGGGGAACGCCGGCAATCTCCGGTCGCCAGCGGAATTCCCACGCACCCCAGGTCAGCTGTCCCGGCTCCCTCACGTCCAAGGTCACATGGCGGGCGGGACGTGGCGCACGCGCCCGGTGCGTGATGCGCATGCGCTCAAACGCCAGCTCGGCTTCCCAACCGTCTCCCAACTCCAGCACGCGCCCGCTGGATCCGGCGGTGATGAAGTCGAGCAGGCGCGCCGTCCGGTTGACCCCCGGGTGACAGCCTGCCTCCCGTGCCACAGCGCGCAAAAGCACATCTGACAACACTTTATCATACCTTTCAAAGGGAGCACGAGCAACCTCGACGCCGTTCGCGTGGCGCGAAAATTCGAGTTCCGGAAGGGTGTAAAGCAGCTGCGACCACGCCCGGCGATCCTGGCTCGCTGCTTCGGCGGTCTTGCGGACCCGCCGGTCCGTGCCCGACCCAAGCCGGCGGCGCACCTGCGGCAGAATCGCCGTCCGGAGCCACGACCTGTCGTGTCGCGGGTCATGATTCGCGGGGTCGGCGTGCGCCTGCACATGGGGTGCCCCATCGCGCGCGAGCCAGGCGCCCAGCTCCTCCTTCGTGAACGGCAGCAACGGACGCACCAGTCCGTCAGGTCCGCGCTCCGGAATGCCCGCCAAGCCCGCGACGCCGGATCCACGGAGCAATCGGTAAACAACGGTTTCCACTTGATCGTCTGCGTGGTGCGCCGTGACCAGGTAGCGCGCGCCAACGCGCCGTTGCATCACACGCAGAACACGATAGCGCTCGGCGCGCGCGCGCGTTTCGGATGCGTCAGGTCCCAGCTCCAGCCGCTCCGTCACAACCGGCACACCGTACTGGCGCCCAATCCGGCACACGTGCCGCGCCAGCTCGCGACTATCGCTGGTGATGCCGTGATCGACATGGCCCACGACGACCTCGAGCCCCCACGTCGCGCCCACCCGCACGAACAGGTCGAGGAGCGCAACCGAGTCTGGCCCACCGCTCACGGCGAGCAACGCGGTCCCCGGATCCTCGAACAACCGCGCCCCCCGAACGTGATCGAGAAGCCTCACATCGAGTGCGCCTGCGGCGCATGCGTCATCGGGATTCATTCTTCGCGTTCCGTTTTGCTTCGGCCAAGTATCCTGGCTTCAGGCCAAGGAGGCTCGAGACCTTTCGCATCAGATAGCTCTCGTGCTTGGCCAGCTCCCCGTCTGCCAACACCACTCCCCACATCACTTCCGCCAGGACCATCTTTTGCCCCAGATCGTAGCGATCTGCAATCAGTTTGGTGAACTGGTACAAATCTACCGAGCGGGCGCGTTCGGCCTCGGCCAGGTCTATCAGCTCGCGCACCGAGGCCTCGTCCAGATCGAAATGGCGCGTCAACGCCTGCTCGATATGCTGCCGCTCATCCGCCGAAAACTCGTCATCCGCATGCGCCAATTCCAGGAGCAGTGCGCACGCCGCCAACTGAATGGGATCGTGTGCACCATCCGGTTCGTGGGACGCCGCCGGGGCGGGCTCAGGCGTTTGCATGCTCTTGTCGAAAAACGTGCGAATCGCTTCCAGCATCACCGTTCCTCCGTGCTCGCGAGCGCCGGGGGCGTGATTCTCCGTTCCCCGACCGGAGTGATGGGCGGGCGGGCGGCGCCCTTCACGTTTCGAGGCCTGCGTTCCATTGGACAATATCGTCCAGCGGTTTGCGCACGAGGTCCGGCACCATGGTATTCTCGGCGGGATATCCCACCGGGAACAAGATGAAGGGCTTTTCGTTTGGCGGCCGCTTCAGAATGCGTGAGAGAAACCC
>JBFHWR010000351.1:0-3914 GCA_041599395.1 Gemmatimonadales bacterium
CAGACCGGGACGTCTCGGATTGGTCGGGTAGACGATGGCATCGAGGTTCTCGGCGCGCATGATGCCCTCGACGATCCCGCGAACCAACGCCAACCCGTGATCGCGTACCGCCACGTATTCGGGATCTGTTGTCGAGCCGCTCGCATCCTCCCGCTGCATCAGCGACCATCTCGGCGGGTTCGGCTGCCCGCCATCGGACGAGGGCGCGGTAATGTCCATTGATTTGTCGACGAGTTCGTCGAGCGTCCGCGGGTAACCCGGCGCGAGCGTGCTAAGGTAGTCAGGAATCTGTGCGCGAAACTCCCGCCAACGAATCGTCCTGTACAGCTCCCCCTTGGAGTCGATCAGCCATTCGGGCAACCGCACGTCGATGACGGTGGCGCCCGCCTTCCGCATCGCCTCGAGCGAGGCTTCGATCACCCAGTCGACTTGCCCATCTTGGCCGAGGAAGTCCCGAGCAACGCCGATGCGCGCGCCTTGGAGTGCGTCGGGGTCCAGCGCCTGTGTGTAGTCGGCCTCCACTCTGCCCTCACTTTTCTGTGTCGCTGGATCGGCCGGGTCGATGCCGGTCATTACGTTCAGCATCACGGCAACATCATAGACGTGACGCGCCATGGGGCCAGCCATATCGAACGACAACGCGAGCGGGATGATCCCGTCCCTGCTCAACAGGCCGTGCGTCGGCTTCAAACCGACAATTCCGTTTGCCGTAGACGGACCGCGTACCGATCCGCCGGTGTCGGTGCCGATTCCCGCCTGAGCATACCCCGCCGCGATGGCGACACCGGTTCCTCCGGAAGAGCCCGACGGACTGCGCCGGAGATCGTGGGGGTTTCGGATCTGACCGCCCAAGGAACTCATGCTACCACCCGACGCGAACTCACTCAGGTTGAGCTTGGCGAGGATGATGGCACCAGCTTCGCGGAGCTGCTTGACGATGAAGGCGTCATCGGGGGGAACCGATCCGGCCAACAGCACCGATCCCGCTGTAGTCGGCATGTCTCCGGTATCGACGTTGTCCTTGAGCACGACGGGGATGCCGTGGAGTGGTGAGCGCGGACCGTTGTCTCGTCGCTCGCGGTCCAATGCTCGGGCGGTCGCGATCGCGTCATCGTTCACCCAAAGAACTGCGTGGAGTTGTGGCCCGGCCTTGTCGTACGCTTCGATCCGCGCCAGGTATTGTTCGACGAGTGCTTCTGACGTAAGCGTACCGGCATCAAACGCGGCATTGATGTCCGCGATCGTCGCGTCGCTCAGGCCGAGCGTTTGGCCGGCCGCGATTGCAGGCATGCTCAGGCCGGCGACGAGCACGGTAGCCGAAACGGCACGTGCCCACGGACGAACTGAGACTGAGAGAATAGAAGAGAGCGTCATTGCAAAATCTCCTTGGGTCAGCACCAACAACCATTCATTAATAGAGTGATGACTGCGGAGGGGCAACGGAGGGGCTCGCGAGTCCGTTTCGCTAGCTGCGAGCCCGTGGTTACGCGCGTGGGTTGCGTTGGCTCACCGGGTGACTAGGGCACAGCGAACGATACGAACTGTCGCGGTGTGCCGATCGTCTTCAAATAGAGGTTGTGATGCGGTGTCGCGGGCAGCAAGTTATCCCACGCAAATAGAACTCGCCCCGACCGACGGATCATGAGGCCGCTAGCGAGCGCGCGTGGGCGCTGACTGGCGCTCATGGCAGTCGTTTTCGGTGGTTTCACGCTCGAACGCGATTTTGCGCCATGCGGATCATGCACCCGGGTCCGATTATCGCACCCACACAGCTGGTGGAATTGCTCCCGAGCTTACCCCGGTTGCACCACCAGTCAGATCCCTCGAATCGAGACCATGGCAGCTCCGAGCTGCTCGAGTCGACTACGCGGTCGGTAGGGGGGGACCATGATATCCCAGATGCAGACCACCGGTAGTTCGCGTCAGCTTGTACGCGGACTGTCGCTTGTTCCGGCGGCGGCGCTCGTCGTTACCAACGTCATTGGCTCCGGGGTTTTTCTAAAGGCACGAGTCATGACGTGTAACGTTGGGACGCCGAGCATGGTGATCCTGGCGTACGTGGTAGCGGGAGTGTTCACGCTTGCCGGCGCGCTCACGTTTGCCGAACTCAGTACCGTGATGCCGCGGTCGGGCGGTCAGTACAATTTCATCGGTGCCGCGTTTGGTCGGGTATGGGCATTTCTGTTCGGTTGGACGGCGACGTTTATCGACGGTTCGGGCAGCATGGCTGCTCTGGCGATCGTTTTTGCCATTTTCTTCAATGATTTGATCGGCGGCGCACTTGCGGGCACAACCGCGCAGATGCTCAGTGTGGGCGCGTTGATCATCGTGATGCTGCTGAACTTCGCGTCAGCCCGCGCCAATGGGATATTTGCGTCCGTTGTCACCGGACTGAAAGTCGCATTGGTCGTAGGGATCGCCCTCGGGGCGTTTGCTCTATCGGATGGGAGCTGGGGTAACTACGCTCACACCGGTGCTGCAGGCTCGTGTGAGGGGGTCGCAGCTGGCGTTCGACTGGGAGTGGCCGGATTTGGCGCTGCCGTCGTCGGCGCGCTCTGGAGTTACAATGGTTGGGCGATCGCGTCCCTGGTCGCCGAAGAGGTAGACGATCCGGGCACAACACTTCCGCGCGCGCTGATGGTTGGATCGGTTCTGCTCGTTTGCCTATATGCTTTGATCAACGCGGCGTATTTCTATGTCTTGACTCCGGAAGAAGTCGCCAGCGTCTCCGAATCGTCGTCAGTTGCGGGAGAAGTGGTGGCTAAATTCCTTGGGGCGGGGGCAGCAAGCGTGATGGCAGCAGGAATGATGACCTCATCGTTCGGTGCCCTTCACTCGACGGCATTAAGCAATGCACGTCTTCCATTTGCCATGGCCCGAGACGGTCTTCTTCCGAAGCGGCTGTCGGCGATTACGCGCAGGAGTCATATACCTGCGAATGCCGTGATTCTGATCTCGGTTTTTGCCATTGCGTTTGCCGTCTCGGGCACGTTCGATTTGCTCACAGACCTCATCGTGTTCGGGTTGCTGATTTTCAACGGGCTTGGCGTCGCGGCCGTATTCGTTCTTCGACAGAAGATGCCGGACGTGCGGCGTCCGTTCAAAGTGCCAGGTTATCCGGTTCTGCCGGCGCTGTTTCTGTTGGCCACCATCTACCTGATGATCAACACACTTGCGACGACCCCTGGACGCGCCTTAGCGGGCTTGGCGATCATTGCCTCAGGACTTCCGGTATATGCCTTTTACGCCAGGAGAATCGGACCGTCACGACCCGAGGATTTCCTGGGCGACAGTGAGGAGGCCGAGGAAGTCGGCCGGGAGCCAGGCGCTGAAGGCTAACTGCGAGCCGGTCCGCGTACTGCGCGAAGTCAGGTTGGACGAGTTCCCCACGGATACGCGCTCGCCACGATGCAGGCGCTCCTCGACGACCCATACGTTGCCAGCCTGGTTGCCGAGGCGGACGCTGCGGCCGACGGCAGGCTCGGACGGTCGATGACGGACGTCAAGCACCACGTTCGTCTAGGCGACCCGCCACCCATCATCGTTACGCTCCGAACGGCACGGGAACAGCTTTCGCCAGAAGCTAGAGGCGAAACAATGTTGGCACACGCGGGTCTTGCCGTGACACTCGACGCGCTTCACGCCCTGCTCGATGACGCCGTCACCGCGCCGGCGGCCGCTACCGGAGACCTGGTACGCCGTAGGAGGTGACGATGAACCGCGCCCATACGCCGCGTGTATCTGATCGGGGGCGATGGGCTTGAACACCACAATCGTGGCGTGTTGAGCGGTGGTCCTGCTTGGCAGCAGGGACATCGTTCGATCTGCCACTCTCGATCATTGACGCCAAGTATCCCAACGACTTTGGCTAACTCCCGACCAGCCTTGCTAACCTCTGCCTTACCTCCTCCACC
>JBFHWR010000352.1:0-3905 GCA_041599395.1 Gemmatimonadales bacterium
AGCCTGGCGAGTGTTTTCGTGGCTACGTTGCCGAGCTGGGGCCGTCGCATTGGCGGGATCTCCAATATGAGCTCGCTCGTTTCCCCTCCCATTACACGTGCGGTCAGCCAACCCACGCCGAAGATCACGCCCACGACGAGCCCCAACCACAGGAGCGCTCCGCTGGGTGACAGGGCGGCCATCATCGCGAGCAGCACCCCGAGCTGCGCGGAGCATGGCACGGCGAGTGCAAGCAGCATGGTGGTCACCACGCGCTCCTTTCGCGTCTCCAGAATTCGGGTCGTCATGGTCGCCATCGTGTCGCAGCCGAGCCCCAGGATCATTGGTAAGACCGCCTTCCCGTTCAAACCGATCACGCGAAAGAGTCGGTTAACCATCACGGCCAGGCGGGCGAAGTATCCTGAGTCTTCGAGCACACCGAACACAAAGAAGAACGCCGTAACGATGGGAAGCACGATAGCGAGCGCGTAGCTCAAGGCCATCGTGATCGTACCGTATTCGCCAACCAGCAAATCGTGGACGAAGCGCGCGGCCACTTGGGGCCACGAAAGCTCAGTGTCGAGCAATTCGTACGACGGTTGGATGACGGTCTTCTCGATTACCCCGAGGGTGACTTCCCGCGTCGGCGTAATGGGTACGCCAATCGCATGCGCGGTCGCCATTCCTTCATGTACGTGCGGAAAGCGGAGCACCGCATCGGTTGCACGAATGGCGAGCGGACTCACCCGTTGCTCGAACAGGGGGCCTTCGAGCACATCGACAAACGTTCCCGCTCCCAAAAGACCCACGAACCAGAAGATCGTGGCGAGTACGAGTGCCAAGAACAGGAGTCCCTTGACCGGATGCATGGCCCAGAATCCCAGCCTGACCTGCAGGGACGCGTGTTGCGGCTGCGAGATCGAATAGGTATCGCCGAGGATTTCGTTGACGCGCGCCAGCCGCGCTCGATTCCGCGCGTATTCGTCACCGTCCGTGTGCATGAACCTCTTGGGAGGTCGGGCGGCTGCAAGGGCATCGATCAATGAGTTCGTACCTCGATTCCGCACGGCGACCGTGGTGACGACGGGAATGCCCAGAATCTCGCCAAGGCGATCGACGTCGATGTATCCGCCCCGCGCCCGCAGCTCGTCCGCCATGTTCAGAACGAGTACGGTTGGGCGCTCCAGCTCCGCGAGCTGGAGGGTCAAGAGCAGTGCACGGCGGAGGTTCTTGGAGTCCGCTACCTGAACCAGCGTCGCGTCTCGGTATTGATCGAGTATGCGCCGTGTCACCCTCGCTTCGTCACTCCGAGGATTGAGATCGTTTATCCCCGGTGTATCGATGACATCCCCATCGCGGCCATTCAATGTCGAGCGAGCGCGTACGATTTCTACTGTCGTGCCGGGATAATTGGACACGGTCACATAACGACGCGTGAGGTTCTTGAAGAGGACACTCTTGCCCACGTTGGGATTCCCCACCAACAGCGTCGTGGGCCGACCCACGTTTGCAGGCGAGTTTGGCGGCGACTGCTCCCGGATGTTCACTTGCGACACGCTCGGCTGTTACCCCGCGCTCAGATATCCCGATCTTGTTTGACTAAATGGAGCGTCCCGACATGAAGGAGGTGTGAAGGCGGTATGAGGCCGATCAGGTGTTATCCAGCGCTCACGCCTTCGCGCAGGGCGTAGCCAGCAGCATCGATCGTACGTGCCACGTCGTCTTCGGTGTGGGCCAGGGTCACCACCGAATGCAGCGCTGCAGCAGGGGACATGTAGACGCCGTGCCGGAACAGGTTCCACGCAAAGTGCTTGTATTTGTCCCGATCGACATGCTCGCAGAACTCACGATAGTCGCGGATCGCAGGCCGGTCGGTAAACATGATCTGAAACATGGGACCGACGCCCTGCACAACAGCCTTCGTGCCGGTGGCTTGAAAGACATCGTGCAGGCCCGCCCGGAGCGAATCTGCGAGCGCGCGCATCTGCTGAAACGCGGCACCGTTCCGTTCGCGCAACGCCGTCAGCCCTGCACGCGCCGCAAAGAGGCCGATGCGTGAAGCGTTCTGCGTGCCGTAGTGCAGCACCGCACCCCCGCCTCCTGCGCCGCCCGTGCCGCGCCCGCCGCGCCCGCCGCCCCCGCCACTCCAGGCAAACGTGTCCATGATTTCGGCTTTGCCGACTATGGCCGCGACGGGGAGACCCGATCCGAGCGCCTTGCCGAAGATCGACAGATCTGGATCGATGCCGTACAACTCCTGGCACCCACCCGGAGCCACCCGGAAACCGGTCACGGTCTCATCGAGGATGAAGACAACGCCGTGCCCACGGGCCATCTCCCGAAGCCCCTGCATGAATCCGGGCTCGGGCGGGATGACGCCCATGTTTGCCATGATCCCTTCCGTGATGATCGCGGCAATCTGGTTTCCGAGAGTGTCTAACGCGCGTTCGACGGCCTCCAGGTCGTTCCACGGAATCAGCACGGTGTCATCCAGCGCGTGGCGGTTGAGGCCCGCGCTGTCGGCAATCTTGACGGGGTCCCCGCGGTCACCGAGCGACGCGATGGGATGCGGATGCGCATTCGCGAGAAAGTCGTCGTACCAGCCGTGGTAGTGTCCCTCGAACTTGATGAATAGGGGTCTACCGGTATAGCCGCGTGCGGCCCGAATGGCCGCCATCGCGGCTTCGGTTCCAGTATTGGCAAACCGCACCCGCTCGGCGCTCGGGACCATTTGCTGGATCAACTCAGCCACCTCGACTTCAATCTCAGTGGCGGCGGCAAACAGGGCGCCGTCGCTCGCGGCCTGTTGAATCGCATCGACCACGCGAGGATCCGAGTGTCCCAGAGGGAGCGCACCATACGCCATCATCCAATCGACGTACTCGTTCCCGTCCACGTCGTACACGCGGGAGCCTTTGCCGCGTTCTAAAAAGATCGGATACGCCCCGTAGTTGGCCGGACCGCGCGATGGCGAGCTTCCGCCCTCAACCATCACCCTGAGCGCGCGGTCAAACAACTTTTTTGATTTGTCGGTCCTGTACGTCATGTCCTCGATCGCTTTCCCTCTCATCGCTCGACGCCATGGCGTCGAGCGTATTCCGCAAAGCGTGCAACCAGTTCGGTGGCGCGCTCCTCGACATCGGCAGGTGGCAGTCGCGTACAATCATAGCCGAGCGCCTCCCGTAGCACCCCTGCTCGATCGTCCGCAAAGTTTACAGTGCCATCGGCCTCGACCGACAAAATGCCATCAAACTGATGCGACCGCTCATTCACCGACACCGCCTCGTCTTCCGACCAGTCGGCCGGTAGTGCGAGCCCTACGCATCCCTGTCCAGCATGAATAGGATATCCTCCTGGCAGCCCATTGGGACCTGGGGCGTGCAGGATCGTTTCGTCGTTGCCCAGTAGCGCGCGGATCAGCCGGAGTGCTGACGCAGCGGTCAGAGAATGCGTGACGCGGCCCGATGAGATCGGCATCGGCTGGAACAGCAGGTCATCCGCATTCACCTTTGCGGTCACGTTCTGACCTCGATGTTCCACTTTCAAGAGATATGGTGGTGCCTTGGCACGGTTGCCCGCGAACACCGCGGGCTCGAGCGCATGATGCGCGACCAAGAACACCCTGACGGTACCGAGCTTGGCACCGAGACATTCGGCAGCGAGCCAGTGCACCTTCGGAACAACCTCGTCCACGTTTCCGAAGCCGCAGGTTGGAGCGAGGCCGAGCTTGTCCAACACGCAGTTCACGACATCGGGGTAGGGGGCTGACAACACCGGTCGCTCGAAACCGACCTCCCGAATCGCCTCCATCAGCTTACGCGTGAGCGCGAGGTGCACCGGCAGCCAGACGCCGAACCCCGCGCTCGCTATCAACGCCTTTTGCGTTTCGGGGAGCAGGTCCGGCGCCCACCACGATTGCATCGTCG
>JBFHWR010000353.1:0-3897 GCA_041599395.1 Gemmatimonadales bacterium
CGGTGCCGCCAAACGACGTCTGTCCAGAACCGGAATTCTCGATTCGGGTGTACGGCAGTCCGCTGACAAAGCGGAACCGGGCAAACAAACCACCGTTCTCGATAATCGGCCCGTACCACGTGTCCTCCTCGAATCCGTCAGGGAAGTTCAGCGCCAGCGAGCCAGAAATGTTGTGCGTCCGATCCTGGTCCGTCCGCAGGTTGGCCTGCGCTGGGGGTAGCCTGTCCCCGGTGATGCCCGATATCTGTCGCGCGGTGGTCGACAAGTAGCTGAACGCGTTCGAGCCCGTGCCCTTGGATTCTTGCAGCGTATAGGCGAACTGGCCGCTGAACCAGTTCGAGTAACGGGCGATGAGGCCCACGTCGACCCCGCGGGAATTCCCGAAATCGGAGTTCGTGAGCAGGTTGAAGTTCAGGATCCGCATCGTCAGCGGATCGTCTACCGGCAGGATCCGATACGCAAAGTCCTGCGCTTTATCCTTGTTGTACGCCGAAATGTCGAGCGCCAGGTCCTGCGAGAACGCGTGCCGAATGCCGAACTCGAACAGGATCGTCTTCCCGAAATCGACGTCGCCGCCAAACGTGTCGTTGGTGTTCGTGTTGGAGAGATCGTTGTTTTTGCCGGACAGCATGGCGTTCATGTCCGGCGTCTGCGTCTGGTGTGAGTACGACAACCGGAAATTGGTACGATCGGTGACCGGGAACGACACCCGAAGCCGCGGCGAAAGCGATGAATGCGATTCGGCCTCGCGCATGAGGGCCGTCGGGTTGGCGGGATCGAAGTCCGGATGCGTGAAGATCCGCGCCGGCACGACGGGGTACAGCGCCTTGGAGTCGAAGTAATCCCATCGAATGCCCAGCTCGAGCACCACATCACCCAGGTCGAGACGGTCCTGCGCATACGCGGCGTACCGCACGGGCTCTTCGAAGTAGATGTCCTGGAAGATCTGACTCCTCATGCCGCTGCGGAACACCTTGACGTCTCCCAACTGCGCTTCAGCCCCGAACTTCACACGGTTGAACCGGTCGAACTGCCAGTCCACGTTCAACCGTCCAATGAGGCGCTCTTCCTTTTCGAGCGCGAGAAACTCGTCGATACCACCCGTGAAGAATGCTCCGCCGCTCACGCCCCACGGGTTCAGCCGGAACTCCTGGCGGTTTCTGATTTCCTCCCGATTCAGTAATGGGGTGCGCGTCCCGCGGTTCACGCGGACGTTGTTGATCAGCTGATCCCAATCCGCATCGGACTTCAGCCTGGTTACCGCGCGCTCGCCGGTCTCGTCTGAAAACCGGTCGAAATCATACAGGAAGTCGATCGGCGAGACTGCGATGCCCAAAAACGGGTCGCGCGAGGTCAGCTCATAGTCCCGCGAGAGGACTCCCTGCTGCTGCCTGTCGGTCTGATACGACAGATTCAGGTCGAAGGCCAGCTCCCGATCCGCCGAACGAAACACCTGCTGCACCCAGTTGACGACATAAACCTGCGATTGAGTGCGCGTACCCGTGTACGCGTCGGCATTGAAAATCTGGTCGAACGGATAGCCCCGGCCCTGGTCCTGGTCGAACAAAACCGACGCCGAGATGCGCGAGCCAGTGCCGTAGGAGAAGGACAGTTTCCCATTGGCCCGCGCCGCGGTGTTCCAATTGTACGGTAGCCGACGGCCCTGGCACTCGATACCGAAGTTCGCGCCCGCATTGCACTGACCGCTGTACTGGACAAACTCCGGGATATCGACGCTCACGCTGTCGCCGCCCTGCAGGAACGCTACGGTCTGATCCACGTCTCCCCTGACAAAGAACGGGATCTCGTCGGCCCCCTTCCCCCGGAAGCCGGCCTTCTGCCCGGTGATCGTCCCCCCGACGAAGAACGTGAGGTTGCCCGCGATCGGGCCGCTGAGCGTTCCCTCGAAACGGTTGAACCCGACTCTCACGGCGTCGCCGAACATCTCGTCGGTTTCGTAGGAGAACGAGCCGCGGTAATCCGGCCCTCCGGCTCGGGTCACGAGCGAGATGACGCCGGACTGCGCGTCGCCGAACTCCGCACCGAGCGCGCCGGTAATGACAGATGCTTCTTCGACGGTGTTGGTCGCCAGGTTGAGCTGGCTCCCGCCGGTGCGGAGCCGCCGGACCGGCACACCATCTACGTACACCACCGCCTCACCGGGGCGGCCGCCCCGGATCGAAACCCCCAGCCCGCTGCCAGACTCCACCACGCCCGGCTGCAGGTTCAGGATTTCCCGGCCGTCATCCACGGGGAGTCCCGCGACGTCCTGTCCCCGAATGATGGACTTGGATGTCACCTGGTCCCGCGGCACGATGGGTTGTTCGGCCACCGAAATAACAATGGCCTCCAAGGCGACGGCACCCGAGAGGCCAAAGTTTACGGTGAGGGTCTGCCCGGCAAAGACCCGGGCGCCCTGCACCTCTGCCGGCTGATAGCCGATAAACTGCGCGCGCAGGTTGTAGGTCCCCGACGGCACGTTGTTGATGAAGTAGTACCCGCTCTCGTTAGTCACAGCCGCAAACGACGTCCCAACAATGAGAATTTGGGCGCCTGCGACTGGCTGACCGGTCGGGTCCGACACTGTACCTTCGATCTTGCCCGCTGTCTGCTGCGCCGAGAGATCCGTTGCGGCAAACAGGAACAACGCCGCAATCAGGCTCAGCAGGGGCGTGAAGGCTCTACGATTCTGACTCATAGACTCGTCCTCCCACTTGAGGCAACACTACGTACGGAACAGCAGGGGACCGCTGCTCCCGTTGAAGCGCGGAATTGCATGGATACAGCCAATGTGATATCCCGCCGTCGTGAGGGGGCACGTAGGCGCAGACGTCAACTTGAGCCCAGTTGCCTGAACCCCTGTTGAATACAGAATGAACTTCGCGTAAAGAACTTGTTGCTCTGCGGCTGACAAAAAAAGTCGTTCCTTCCCCCTCCGGTCGTTCTGAGCGAGAAACGCAACTCTGCGAGCGACCGGAATCTAGAGACGCGATCTCAAAAGTGTCAACTGGGGTTGGGGACCGGGTTCAGGCGCCTAAGGCCCAACGCCAGTTGGGTTTACTTTTGCAACATGAGCGGGTTTCTCAACTGGCCGTTACGAGATCCCGCTGCGCCTGGGCAGGCGTAACCTCCGGTCCGGCAACGGATAACAACACATTGACCTCGCTGCGAACCCCAAACTCCCCTGGAAGGTAGACGCCTGGTTCCACCGAAAACGCGACACCCGGGACCAGCTTTCGCGTGTCGTGCGTTTCGAAGTTATCGAGGTGGGGTCCGGACCCGTGAAGGTCTCTATCTATTGAATGGCCTGTCCGGTGCCCGAAGTGTTTCCCGAACCCGCGCCGGCCCAGGAGCCCCCGAGCGACATCGTCAAGGTCCGCGCCGGTCAGGCCTCCACCGCCCCCGCCGGCTTCCTTCAGCCGGGCGATCACCGCGTCCCGCGCATCCCGCACCGCCGTCCACACCTCGCTCACCCTGGCGGGGACCGCCCCCCCGGAGTACGCCATCCACGTTTGGTCGCCCCAGGCGAACACGTCCCTCGGCCGAGCCCACAGATCCAGCAGTACCACCGTGTCCCGTTGGAGCACGTCGCCCGACTGTTCGTTTGGCTCGTGGTGGGCATTTGCTCCGTTCACCCCAAACGCCACGATGGGCGGAGAATCCGTGACATACCCTGCTCGCTCGATGGCGTCGAGCACGCGCCGCTGTACCTGAAACTCCGTCACGGGCTCCTCGACGCGGACGATATCGCCGAGCGTCCGACGCGCAATATCCGCCAAGGCCTCCGCCACCTTCCGGTGCTCCGCACGCTCGACATCGGACCATTGGGCGGCGAACTGGCTCACGAGCTCGTCGGACGGAACCACGGTAGCGCCGAACCGGGTCAGCAACTGCACC
>JBFHWR010000354.1:0-3892 GCA_041599395.1 Gemmatimonadales bacterium
GCAACGGCGCACGATATCATCTCGACCATTGCGTTCATGTCGCTGTTGAATCTCGAAATCACGTTGGTGGTGGTGGCGGCGCTGCTGACCATCGTAGGATACTCCCTCAACGACACCATCATCACGTTCGATCGTGTTCGCGAAAACCTGCGAAAGTTCAAGCGCCAGAACCTGTACGAATTCTTGAATCGCAGCATCAACGAAACCCTCCCACGAACCGTGCTCACGTCGGGAACGACGTTCGCGGCAACGCTGGCCTTGCTCATCTTTGCCGGCGAGGTTATCCGCGGCTTTGCCTGGGTGATGACGTGGGGCATCATCACGGGAACGTTCTCGTCCATGTTCATCGCGGCGCCGATTCTCCTCGCGATCGAGCGGCGGTGGCCCGGCGAAGACGTCCGTGGGGTCAAGGCCATTCCACAGACCGGCGCCGTGGTGGCGAGCTAGGCGGTCAGCACGCAGGG
The DNA here is from genome assembly GCA_041599395.1 of Gemmatimonadales bacterium. Taxonomy (GTDB): domain Bacteria; phylum Gemmatimonadota; class Gemmatimonadetes; order Gemmatimonadales; family GWC2-71-9; genus JBFHWR01. The sequence continues at coordinate 465 of JBFHWR010000354.1, forward strand.
AACGGTGCTGATTGACACGCATTGTCACCTGGGTGACAGTCAATTCGACTCTGACATCGCGGAGGTAGTCGCGCGGGCGCGAAACGCCTCCGTGTGCCATATGATCGTCATCGCGGATTCCGCGGACGGCACGGCACAGGCCGTCGCCCGGGCGCGGGCATTCGGCCTGTCGGCCACGTCGGGGGTTCACCCGCATGTCGCTGCATCGTGGGACGACCCGACCGCAACCGTTGTCGAGTCCGCACTGGACGATCCCGTCGTCGTGGCGGTTGGCGAGATTGGTCTCGATTATCACTAAGACCACTCACCTCGTGCGGTCCAGCGAAACGCATTTGGCGCGCAGCTTGTGATGGCGTCGCGGCGGGGCATTCCTGCCGTTGTCCACGCGCGCTCGTGCGACGACGACATGGTGGCGATGCTCGGCGACACCGATGCGAAGGTCGTGCTGCACTCGTTCAGCTCCGGCCCGGCACTGCTCAACCTCGCGCTCGCGCGTCGCTTCTATGTCTCGTTCAGCGGCATGGTCACCTTTCGGTCGTGGGGCGACAACGCCGCTGTCGCGGCGATCCCAGCGGACCGTCTCCTCCTGGAGACGGATGCGCCGTACCTTGCGCCGGTGCCCCATCGCGGCAAGCGCAACGAGCCGGCATTCGTGACCGACGTTGCACGGCGCGTCGCCGAGGTTCGGGGCGTTTCGTTGGAGACCCTGGCGGCCGAAACCACGGACAACGCGGTGCGGTGCTTTGGAAGCCGTATGCTTCACGCCCTTGCGAGCACTTCATGACCCCACAGTCCGGCCTTCAATCCTCCCATCTCGAGCAGGCAATGAGAGCAACGCCCTCTGATATCGAAATCGCCCAGACGGCCAAACTGCGGCCAATCAGTGACGTCGCCGCCGACATCGGTCTCGAGCCGTCCGAGCTGATACCCTACGGAGACAACAAGGCGAAGATCAAATTGGAGGCCGTGCAGGCCCGGGAGCGGAAAGCGCGCCTCGTGCTGGTGGCAGGGATCAACCCGACGGCGGCAGGCGAAGGCAAGTCCACCGTGGCCGTCGGCGTAACCCAGGCCCTCCGGCGATTGGGCCGAAACGCGGTGCTCTGCATGCGAGAGCCGAGCCTGGGGCCCGTCTTCGGCATCAAGGGGGGCGCAGCGGGCGGGGGATACTCACAAGTTGTGCCGATGGAGGATATCAACCTCCATTTCACCGGTGATTTCCACGCCATCACCAGCGCGCACAACTTGCTGTCGGCGATGCTCGATAATCATCTCCATCACGGCAACCCGCTCGGCATCGATCATCGCCGGATCACCTGGCCGCGCACGATCGATATGAACGACCGCGCGCTGCGAAAAGTGACGATCGGACTGGGTGGGCCCCTTGGCGGCATCCCCCGCGAGGAACGGTTCGTCATTACTCCCGCCAGCGAAATCATGGCCGTCACCGCACTCGCCCAAAGCACGGCGGATCTCGAACAGCGCCTCGGACGGATCATCATCGGGATGACGGGCCAAAAAAAAGCCGTACGCGCCAGCGAGTTGAACGCGCACGGCGCGATGGGGATGCTTCTGAAAGACGCGTTGCTCCCGAATCTGGTCCAGACGCTGGAAGGCGGCCCGGCCTTCGTGCATTGCGGGCCGTTCGGGAACATCGCCCATGGCTGCAACTCAATCATCGCTACCGAGTTGGGCATGCGACTGGCGGACATCGTCGTTACCGAAGCGGGGTTTGGGGCAGACCTCGGTGCCGAGAAGTTCTTCAATATCAAGTGCCGCACCGGCGATCTGCGTCCTGAAGCCGCCATCGTCGTGGCAACCGTGCGCGCGCTCAAGCTCCATGGCGGCGTGCAGAAGGATCGGCTCACGAGCCCCGACCGGGAGGCCGTCGAACTCGGGTTCGCCAATCTCGCGCGCCACATCAAGATCCCGACGCGAATGGGAGTCCCGGTCGTGGTTGCGATCAACCGGTTTGTCAGCGACACCGAAGATGAGATCGATGCTGTTCGAGTTGGTTGCGAGCAACTCGGCGTCGAGGTGGCCTTGTGCGAGGTGTGGGAAAAGGGCGGTGAGGGTGGCGAGGAACTGGCCGATGCAGTCTTGAAGCTGCTCCAAGACGGCAAAGCGAACTTTGCACCGCTGTACGACACCAGCCTCCCGATTCGAGACAAGATCGAAACGATTGCCAAGGAAGTGTACGGTGCGGATGGTGTCGACTTTACACCCGAGGCCACACGCGCGGAAAAACAGCTCATCGAGTTCGGCTTGGACGACACCCCGATTTGCATGGCCAAAACGCAGTACTCATTGAGCGACGACCCGACACTCCTCGGAGCGCCGACTGGCTTCCGTCTGACGATCCGCGATTTGTATCCGTCGGCGGGCGCCGGCTTTGTGGTCGCGCTCGCGGGAGATATCATGACCATGCCCGGCCTCGGACGCACGCCGGCAGCCGAACGCATGCGTGTCACGGCCGCCGGGACGATCCAGGGTCTCTTCTAGAGGAGCGAGTTCATGGACATCGTCAGCACACCCGACGCCCCGGCTGCGATCGGCCCGTACAGCCAGGCCATCAGTGCCGGCGACCTCCTGTTCACAGCCGGCCAAATCGCATTGGATCCTGCGACGATGGAGGTGACGGGCTCAGATGTCGCCGAACAGACGGAGCAGGTCATGCGCAACCTCGCCGCCGTGCTTCAGGCAGCCGGTGCGACCCTGGCAAACGTGGTGAAAACCACCGTCTTCCTCAAGGACATGGGCGACTTTGCGGCGATGAACGAAGTCTACGGTCGCCACTTCGCCGGTCACAAACCGGCGCGCTCGACCGTACAGGCGGCCGCCCTGCCAAAGAACGTGCTCGTGGAGATAGATGCCATCGCATTCAAGTCCTAACCAGAGGGGCATAAGCGGGGGCGCATTGGGTCTGGTGGCCTGCGCGGTCTTCAAAACCGTTGGGAGGCGCCTTTGGCGGCTCCGGTGGGTTCGATTCCCACACGCTCCCGCCACGCTCGCCCACGGCGCCGGGCGTGGCGTGACGTCGGTTCGGCGGCGAGCGGTCCCGGGCGGTCTCGCCCATTGGTCTTGGCTTCTGTTCGCCTCGCTCACGCTCGCGATGACCGCGATTCCGCCGGCTCTCGAAGCCCAGCTGCCGCTTCCCGTACCACGGACCCAACGCTCCGGCCCGCCGCAGCCCGAAGACACGATTCCGGTCCCGCCGTTTCGTGTCCGTCCTCCGGTGCCTCCCCTCGGGGCGCTTGGGCTCTCCATCCTCGTGCCCGGTTTGGGGCAGTCGATCCTGGGCCGTCGGGGTACCGGAGCGTTTTTCATATTCTGGGAGGGGCTCACCCTCACCATGACCGTGAAGTCGGCGCACCAACTCAGCTACCAAAAGCGCACCGGCGCTGAAACGGTCGACGCGAAACGAGAAGAGC
>JBFHWR010000355.1:0-3857 GCA_041599395.1 Gemmatimonadales bacterium
AGTCCCGCAGCCGGGCACTGGGCGGTGCGGGTCTGGGTTTGACCATCGCGAGATTATTAGCCGAGCTGCAAGACGGGCATATCACGGTCACGAGTAAGGTGAAGCAGGGAAGTAGTTTCACCGTCTGGTTGCCAGACGCGAACGCTTAGAGCTTTATGAGAGTTCTCTAAGTAACCGACACCCCCCTTCTTTTTGTTCGGTCTCACCCGACAAGTTCTCCCTCACACGCTCACAACTCTACGTGGGGAGGACGATATGCGCCTGACCAGTCAGTCCATCGTGTTGCTGATTGCGATCCTCGCCGTGACCGCCGCCTGCGACGAAGAGGCCGCGGCGCCCGAGAACCCGATGATCGAGGTCTCATTCAGCAATCTCGTGCCGCTGGACCCAGCGACAGAGGGGAGCTACGAAGGTTGGGTGATCGATGCCAATGGCGCCGCGCACTCAACTGGCAAGTTTGCGCTGAATGCGGCGGCGCAGCACAGTTTCGCGAGCCCGGTCGGCGACCCGACGATGTTCGTGCTCACGGTGGAGCCCCCGGGCGACGCCGACGCCGTTCCATCTGACCAAAAGCTGTTGGGTGGAGCCATCGCCGGCGGGACCGGAGTGCTTTCGGCACTCGGATTCGTCAGCGCAAGCGCTGCCGCCGATTTCGCGACGAGTCCCGGGACGCATGTCCTGCTCACGCCGACCGACGGACCGGACAATGAAGATGCGGGACTCTGGTTATTGAATCCCCCGGCCCCGGGTGGCGCGCCCACCGCCGCAGTCAGCCTGCCACCGGTGGCCCCAGGATGGGTGTACGAGGGCTGGGTCGTCTTCATGCCGGGCACGGCGCAGCAGGTCGCGATCTCGTACGGCAAATACACCCCCCAAGCCGGCGGGACGCTTTCGGGTCGTGACAGCGACGCCGGCGGCCCCCTCTCAGGGGCGCCTGGGGATCCAAACGGCGGTCCCCCGTTCCCGGGGTCGGACTTCGTCATGGCAAACGGGAGCACGGTTCCGGGTGGTCTCCCGATTCCATTCGACTTCAACGGAGACGACGCGACGATCGGAGATAGCGACTGGATGCACGTCATTTCGGTTGAACCGGCGTTTGACCAAGGTGAGTTGCCGCTGGAGGCCGTGCCGTTTCAGTTGAAGCCGTTCGGCAACCCGTTTGGGGACGGCGGGCCAACCGATCCCCGAACCATCGAGGCGCTGGCGCCATTTCCGACCGGCACGGTCACGCTCGTCAACTGACGCACCGCATCGACGTCGGGCTGGAGCAGCAACAGGTCCAGTCGACACCGCGTAGGTGGTCAGCCCCCAGGCCCGAGTGTCCGATCCCGAGGACGGTGTCAACGGGGTCGGGCGGTTGGCCGATTCACTAAGTAGCAACTCGTCAAGCTGTTACGCGTCGCAGTCTTGGAGGCACGCGCTTTGCTCTCCTCTTGGGTAATCCAGCAGGAGGGCCTCATGAGACACACCCTGTCAGTGTTGGCAGTCGCGAGCGTGCTTGTCGCGGCGATCAGCGTCCCGCTGGGCGCGCAGGGGCGGCACGGAGGGCTTGGCGGTGCAGTGGGAATCAACGCTGTGTTGGTGCGACCGGTGGGTGAGTTCCGGAACTTCGTCGAGTGGGGTGGCGGCGGCGGTCTCTATGGCCTGGTGACGTTCGATCGCGACCGTCAACTCGGTTTGCGGTTCGACGGGTCGGTCACCGTCTACGGTCACGAGAGCTTCCAAGTCCCGCTGAGCGAAACCGTGCGGCGTGTCTTTGTCGACGTGAATACGAACAATTTCATCGTGAGTCTGGGCGTTGGCCCGCAGATCACGCTTGGCACCGGGCCGATCCGACCGTACCTGTTTGGCACGGCCGGGTTTTCGTACTTCGGCACCGTCTCCGACGTGAGCGGGTCGTCGAACTACGATAGTTTTGCGAGTTCAACCAACTTCGACGATTTCACGACGGCGCTTACCGGTGGCGGTGGGCTACTGCTCCGCATGGGGCGGGGGAGGCATCCTGTCTCGGTCGACCTGTCCGTGCAGTCGACGTATCACGGGACGACGGAATACCTGAGACGTGGCAGCATCGTGGAACACTTTGACGGTTCCGTCACCCTGTTTCCCATTCGGAGCGAGACCAACTTGCTGGCGTTCCGCGCCGGGGTCGTGATCGGTATGTAGCGCGGTGGCGTGAGGGCGGACGGCGTCGGCCAAGCGGCCGGCGCGCCGCCTCCGGCCCCGTTCACGGGTCGTTCATCTTCCCTTCATGCACCCTCGGATAACCATGAAGGTGTGCGGAAATGGTCTCCGCGCATCGCGGATAGACGAGTTCCATAGGGGGTAACGGTGAAAACCTCTGTTGCGCTGCTTCTGACCCTCGCGCTCGGCGCGGCGGCCCCGGTTGCCGGGCAGGTCCCGCCTGACTCACTGCCGGATGGCGTGACCGCTCTCATGATCCGCGACGGACGGATGGTCTTTATCGGACAAGGGATTTGTTCCGTTTGTCACGGTGACCAGGCGACGGGTATCGAGAACCTGGGCAATGATCTCACCGATGACCAGTGGCGACACAGTGACGGGAGCTACGAGGGGATTCTCAACACAATCGTGAAGGGGGCCTGGGCGGAGAGCGGTACGGCAATGCCCCACCGCAACGCGACGACGCTCGACCACCAACAGCTGCGCGCTGTAGCGGCGTACGTGTGGAGCTTGAGCCGGGTCAAGGCAATGCCCGGGAACTGACCGCCTCCATGCAGTGGGAGAACCATAGGGCCCCGTTTGCGTGCGGGGCTTTTTTCTTTGGCCGATGACGAGCGCGTGTCGTGTCTCAAGCGTTCGGTGCAGATCTGCGACGCCTGCATGGGCCTTCCGAGCGCTGTGGCCGGGTGGACACGGCGGTGGAACCAACCAGCCTTCGGAGCAAACGTGCTGAGCCGTGCGCCGAGACCACCCGTCCTCACGCGCTCTTCAGGCCCAGCAGGTGTCGCACTGGATTGACGGTATTTCGGTGAAACAGCGTCGCAGGATCTGCCACGACTTTTCGAGAAACGACACTAGGGCCACGCGATGCGAACAAACTGGAACGCATCGAGTAACTCGAGCGGGCCGATCAGACCGGACAAACGCACCGTGAGCGCATCCGGCGAGCGGCCGTTCCCGGTGACGCGTTTGTAGAGCGCCCTGAAGGTCCCGCTTTCACCCGGCGCGATCCGCCATTCTTCCGCCACGTCGTTGTCGTTCTCCGATACGGCTGGTTCCGAGAGCGTCCAGAGTACGTGCTCCGCATCTTCGATCGTCGTTTTCTTGAAATCGATGATGGCGTCATGCTGTGACCGGTTTTCGATCCAGACCGTGCACACGACGAGTCCGGCATGCGAGCGGTGCAGTCCAACTGTCACGTCGACTCGATCTTCTTCGTAGCTATGCGTGAGGGTGATTGCGTACCCGTCATCGATCCAAACCCTGACGGCTTCATTGTTGTCGACGTGGAGCGGTCTGAACTCGGGGCGCGGAGGCATTCGACACGCGCTTGACGCAGCAGGCAGCGCGCTCGCGAAGAGCAGATAGACCAACGGGTGTCTCATCGAGCAGGACGATGCGTTCGGGCCAAGAACAGAGTCATTGCCGCGCGGGATCTGCTACCATAGCTTTTTGCATCACTTCGTCCGAGAGGGTTGTGCGTGTCACCAGCGAAATCGTGTCGGGTGTGCAACGGCCGATTGCCCCGGGGTGCCAAGTTTTGTCCGGAATGTGGCGCCGTAGCGTCTACGACTGGTCCGGCTCCCGACCCGGAGCACGATCTCGAAAAGTTCTTTACGCTTGCGCTCGACATGTTCTGTATCGCGGGTGTCGACGGCTATTTCAAACATGTC
>JBFHWR010000356.1:0-3841 GCA_041599395.1 Gemmatimonadales bacterium
CAGCGTCCCCAACACGCGAAAGCCAGCGGCGCACTTCCGCGTCGGAGTCCGAGTCCGGGACGGCATCGCGAAACGCCAGGATCCGTGCGCCGCGCTCGATCTCGGCGTTGGAGCAGCGGAGGCGTTTGAGTGTCTTGCCGGCGTCGCGGGACAGAAAACTCGTCAGGAGAACCGGATCCCGAGCCGGAAACCGGACCAGGCTCGCGAGCGTGTGCTCTTCCTGTCCCACCACCTCTGGCAACCAGATCGCGGTTGCACCGATGTCCTCCCACTGCTCGACAACGTCGCGCACGCGTGCTGCAGTCGCGAGACTCTTGAACCACTCATCACGCACCCGCTCCGCGGAGAGCAGCTTGAGCCCGTCGACGTTCCGTCTCGCGGCAGCAAGCGTCCGGGGCTCGATCACGAACCCGAACCGCACCGCGAACCGCAGGGCTCTCAGGATTCGAAGATAGTCCTCCCGGAAGCGTTGATCCGGCGTGCCCACTGCGCGCACTACCTTCGACTCCAGATCCGACGCGCCATCGTGCGGATCCCGCCACTTGTGCTGCAGCGGGTGATACGCGATCGCGTTGATCGTGAAGTCCCGTCGCGCCAGGTCATCGTCCAAGGACGCGCCGAACTCCACGACGGCGTGACGGCCGTTCGTTCGAACGTCCCGCCGGAAGGTCGTGACCTCGTGCGGTCGGTTGTTTGGGTCGAGCACCGCGACTGTCCCGTGCTCGATTCCCAAGGGAACGGTGCGGCGAAAACAGTGCTGGATTTCCGGCGGCGTCGCAGCCGTTGCGAGATCGAAATCGCCGTTTTCGGTTCCCAACAGGTTGTCCCGCACCGCCCCACCGACGCACCACGTCTCGAACCCTGCGTCTTCGAGTCGCCGCGCGATGTCGAGCACGGCCTGGGGAATCCGGAGCTTCGGCGGAAAGATCATCATCCGCAGAGTACGGCGCCGCCGTTCACGTTGAGCACCTCCCCCGTGATGTGTCTCGCCAGATCGGAACTGAGAAACACAATTGGGCCTGCGATGTCGGACGGACTCGCGACACGTCCCAGCGGAATGCCGGCCTCGATCGTGCGACGTACCTGTCCCCCGTCGCGTTCGAAGGTGTCCGTACACATTTCCGTGTCCACCCACCCCGGGGCAACCGCGTTGACCGTGACGTCGGGCGCCGCCTCAACCGCGAGTGATTTGACGAACGCAATGAGTGCTCCCTTTGTCGCGGCATAGTCGCCGTGAAACGCCTCTCCCCGCTGACCCGCCGTGCTCGACACAATGACGATCTTCCCTCCCGAACCGAGCCGGCGCAGGGCCGCACGGCACGTGAAAAACACCGCGTTGAGATTGACCGCAAGGGTCCGCGACCACCGTTCGTCAGTCATGTTTCGCACCGCCACCTCGTCTGCCGGCCAAATACCGGCGTTGGCTACCAGGACATCGAGCCCGCCTAACGCACGCACGACCTCCTGGATGACGGCATCGCACGCCGCCCGGTCCGCGAGGTCGGCCTGGATTGCGACCGGTTCGTACGAGCCGGGCGCAGCCAAGGCGCGAAGCCGTTCCAGCACACCGTCCGCGTCGTCTCGCCGTTGGCGGTACGTGATGCCGACTCGCGCACCGGCGCGGGCAAACGCCAAAGCGGTGGCGGCCCCAATTCCCCGTGACCCTCCGGTGACGAGCACGTGTGTTCCGGTCAAATCAATCATAAGCGCATTGAACGTTCAGGCCTCACTCACGAATCCCTTGATGCGGCTCCACAACCCTTCTTTCAGCTTGATCGGCCAGCCGTCGCCCATGGTCTCGTCCTCTACAATCGCGCGGGCGTTTTTCACGGTCAGCAGGTGAGCCAAGTCCGAGTGTCCGTTGTCAGCGAGGAACCGCGCGCCCGTGGCCAGCGTGCGATGATCGCCGTGGTTATCGGCAGCCAGGACATCCGCCAAACCCGCGGCCACGAGCTGGCGGGCGGCTCGCCCGCGCTGCGAATTACGCGTCAGCGTGGTGGCATCGACTTGAATTTTGGCCCCGACGCTCCGCCACTCGCTCACCGTGTCAACGCCGCATGCGTAATACCGCTCCGGATGGGCCACAACGGGGATCGACCCGCGCTGTACGATTTGTTCGAGTGCCGCCGTCGCAAACCTCCCGACGATAGACAGCGGGAACTCGACCAGGTAGAACCGCGATTCGGCTAGGGCGAACCGGCGGTCCTGCGCTGCTTCGGGAAGCGGAAGATCCAACATGATTTCAAACCCGAGGTGGAGATGCGGCAGGTCTGCAGCCCGGCGTCGCAGCGGCTCGAAGGCTGCCGCACGGCGTTCGAGCGCATCCTCCGGATCGAGGTTGAGCTCACTCGCCCGCAGATGCGGGGTGAGGACCACGTCTCGGACCCCATGGGACGCAAACAGCTCGAGAGCCGCCAGCGATTGCCCGACGGAACGCGCACCGTCATCAATCGCCGGTATCAGGTGGCTATGGATGTCGATCATTCGAGCGGTCGATACACGAGCACGAGGAAAGCAGCCGGTTCCGCTGCGGAACCCACGTCCTCACTCACGCTCCGAGACGTGCCGGATCCGATAGTGCAATCTCACCGCAGGCAAAGGTAATCAGCGCATCGGCCGCAAGCACCCTGAGCGCCGTGTCGTGCCCGGGCGGACCTGCCTGCGCCTCCCGCAACAACGACTCCGCCGCTGCCTGCAGCGCGGCCGGTAACGCCAAGTCAGCGTGACGGAATGGCTCCGCAGCCGTCAACACGCGGGCCCGTAATGAGGTGGGGGCATCGGCCAACCGATTGTCGAGCCACACGACGACGTCGCTCAGGATTCCTCCGGGCCGAGCAGTTCGGCGATGATGTCTCGCGCCCGGGCGCGCGTCTCGGCAAGCTTGGCGGCGTCGCCGATGCCCGCCGATGCAAAATGCGCTCGTCCACCGCCTTTCCCACCGCTCACGGCAGCGAGGCGCTGCACGATCTTGCCGGCCTGCACTCCCTGGGAGATCAGGTCGTCCGTGACCGCGACGTGAATGCCGGGCCGCTCACCCCCGAGAAACAGGATCTTGACCGCTTCTCGATGTTGCTCACGAAACGCATCCATCAGCAGCCCAATGTGCGTGCGGTCGGCCACGGGCGCGTCTTCGACGATCACGGACACGCGTCCGATCCGGTGCCGCTCGGCTCCGGTGCCATCGGCCGTGCCCTGTGATCGCAACAGCCGGCTCACCTGTTCCTCGAGTTGCTTCTTTTCGTCCAGCAGTCCCTCGATCTTCTTGGCGACATGTTCGGGACTCGTACGGAGCGTCTCGGCCACGGCAGCGACGCGTGAATCGAGCGTCTTCACCACGTCGTACGCACCAGAGCCGGTCACGGCTTCGATGCGTCGAACCCCGGACGCCACACCCGATTCACCGGTGAATTGAAACAGCCCAATCTGACCCGTGCTCCGAACGTGCGTTCCGCCGCAGAGCTCGACCGAGAGACCCGGGAAATCGACCACCCGCACGATGTCTCCGTACTTCTCGCCAAACAACGCCATGGCGCCGGCCGCGATCGCATCCGCGTACTGCATCGTACGTGTTTGGAGCTCCACGTTCTCCCAGATGGCCCGATTGACTTCTTCTTCGATGGCGCGCAGTTCCGCTTCCGTGACCGGGCCATGATGCGTGAAGTCGAAGCGGAGCCGATCGGGCGCGACGACCGAGCCTGCCTGCCTGACGTGCGTGCCCAAGACGGTGCGAAGCGCCGCGTGCACCAAATGGGTCGCCGTATGGTTGCGCTCGATGTTGCGCCGCCGCGGCTCCTCGACAGCGGCACACACCTCGGTGGCCCCGAAATCGCCTTCCAAGGAC
>JBFHWR010000357.1:0-3835 GCA_041599395.1 Gemmatimonadales bacterium
CAAGGTGTCCCACGTCGATTCCCGCATTGGGCGTCTCTTCGCCTTTCAGACACGTGATGAAGTTCAGCGTGTGCCGGTCCAGATCGCTTCCTTCTGTTTGACGGGGTTGGGGGACGGCCATCCGGGGGACCGACGCTCGGTATGTCGGATCGTTTTCTTCCTCGGCAATCACTTCCCAACCGCCTCTGTCTACCACGAGGGTTCCGTTGTTGCCAATGAATGCCACTCCGTGAGTCCGGCGGTATGGCCCCAGATCGATACCCGTGGCGTGTTCCCACACCATCGTAAAGTCGTCGAATTCATAGATCGCCTGGAGCGTGTCGGGGGTTTCGGACGCGTCATCCGGGTACGCAAACTTGCCGCCTGACGCCATGACCGACTTCGGATACGAGGCGTCCATTCCATACAGAGCAAAATCAATGATGTGCACGCCCCAATCGGTCATGAGCCCGCCCGCATAGTCCCAGTACCAGCGAAAGTTGAAGTGAAACCGGTTACGATTGAACGGACGCGCGGGCGCAGGTCCCAACCACATATCGTAGTCGACCCCATCCGGTACCGCTCCATCAGGAAGAACGGGAACCGGTTTCATCCATCCCTGATACGCCCAGGTCTTTACCGTCCTGATCTTGCCCAGTGCGCCGGAGCGAACGAACGCGATCGCAGCCTTCCAGTGGGGGCCGCTGCGCTGCCACTGTCCCAGTTGGACCATCTTGTCGTGCGACCGCGCGGCTCGAAGCATGACATCGCACTCTTGGATGGAGTTGGCGAGCGGCTTCTCCACGTAGACGTGCTTGCCGGACTCGAGGGCCTCCACCATTGGCAGACAATGCCAGTGATCCGGGGTTCCGATGACCACGACATCGAGCGCCGGATCCTCCAGGAGGCGTCGGTAGTCGTCGTACACGCGCGGTTCAGGCTTGCCCATTTCCACCAGCTCGGATGTTCGACTCCGTGCGACATTGGCATCCACGTCACAGATGGCGAGACAGCGCGTTTCCGGAAGCTTCAAGAGCGACTGTGTATTGGAAAATCCCATCCCGTTGCACCCGATGACGCCAAATGCAATCGTCTCGTTGGGAGAGACCCGTGGCCCGCCGAAAGCGCGTGGCGTGGAAAACATGGGCATCACGGCGAGCGAAGATGTGGCCATGGCAGCGCTCTTCACGAATTGTCGGCGAGATGGGGACATGGCGTGCCTCATTTCGATCGTGCGATCAAGCGCCAGCTTGGCGCGACTCGACTCTGCAAGAGCGATCCATTGAAGAAGGGAAAGAGTGCGGCCCGCGCACTGGGTTTCCTGATACCGTCGCTGTGCGAGAGGACCGCCGCTTCAACCCCGCTTCCGTAACACTAGAAGGTACCAGGGTTTCCTGAGCTCCGCATCAACTGGCGGGTAACTCATCATTGTGCTGCAGTACCAGGACTCCCGTCGCGTCGTACTGCGTCGCACCACGGGCTCCCGTTCAGTATCCCAGCAGTTCAGGCAACGCCTCGGTGAGCCACGGCAAGTACACCACCAGGAAGAGCACGAGGACCATCACGGCGTAGAAAGGTAGGAGCGCCCTCGTGGTGCGCGGGACGGTCGTCCGCCCAATCCCACAACCCACGAACAGGATCGATCCCACAGGCGGCGTGCATAGCCCAATGCACAGGTTCAAGACCATCATGATGCCGAAGTGGAGCGGCGTGATCCCCAACTGCTGTGCCACCGGGAGAAAGATAGGTGTGAAGATGAGCACCGCCGGGGTGATGTCCATGACGGTGCCCACGGCAAGCAATAGCAGATTGATGAACAGGAGAATCACCACCCTGTTCTCGGTAAGCGAGAGCAAGAACGCAGCGAGATCCTGCGGCACGTTCTCATAGCTCAGGATCCACGACAGGGCGGTCGAGGTGGCGATCAGAAACATCACGATCGCCGTCGTTTCGGCAGACTTGAGCAAGATGGCGGGGAGATCGCGTATGCGCACTTCACGATAGACCGCCACCGCCAGGACCAGAGAGTACACCACCGCGACGGCGCTCGCCTCCGTGGCGGTAAAGATCCCCGCTACAATTCCGCCCATCACGATCACGATCAGCAACAGGCTCGGAATCGCGTGGAGCGAGGCGCGGACGCCAGCGCCAAACCGGGGACGCCCAGCAACGGGATACCTACGCCTGGCGGCGATGAGACCGGCCACAAGCATCAGTGCCAAACCCAACAGAATGCCCGGCACGTAGCCAGCGACGAACAGCGCCGCAATCGAGACACCGCCGCTTGCCAGGGAGTATACGATCAGCACGTTGCTCGGTGGGATCAGGAGGCCCGTGACGGACCCTGTCATCGTCACCGCAACGGTGTACTCCCGCTCATAACCCTCCTGCTCCATGGAGGGAATCATGAAACCACCAACCGCCGACGTCGCCGCCACCGCCGATCCAGAGATCGTACCGAAGAACATGCTGGCCAGCACGTTCACGTAGGCCAGCCCGCCGGCGAAGCCCCCCACCAACACCTTGGCAAAATCTACGAGCCGGCGCGCCATCCCGCCTTCGGAAATGAGTTGACCCGACAGGATGAAGAACGGGATCGCCAACAGTGCAAAGCTGTCGATGCCCGTTGCCATCCTGAGCGCCGCCGTCGTCACTGCAGGTCCAAGCGGTATGCTCACGAGCATGGTGACGACCGTGGCAATGCCGATGCTCACGGCAATGGGTACGCTGAGCGCCAGGCAGACGAGGAACGTTGCGAGGAGCAGGACGACGGCGCTGTCCATCAACCAGCGTCCGCGCGGGTCACGGCTTTCGCGATTGATTCGATTGAGAAGACGATGATGAGCAAACCAGCCATTGGGAGCGCCAGGTAGACAAACCCCACATGTATACCCAGAGCCGCCGAGATCTGATTCAACTGAAAGGCGAGCCGTACGAGTAGGACACCGCCAATCACCATCGCAAAGAGCGCGAAGGCCACGACGAGTGTGTGGGCAAGGATCGTTGCGGTTCGCCACGCTCCGCGACGCAGTCGCGACATGAGCAAGTCGATGCCTAGATGAGAGCGAGTGCGGAAGCCATACGCCGCTCCCAACACCCCGATCCAGATGAGTAAGAAGCCCGCCAACTCCTCGGTGAACGAACTCGGGGCACGCAGTAGAAAGCGCGAGACGACTTGCCAGGTGACGTCGACGACCATGACGCCCATCAGCAGCACGAGCAGCCACCCCAACGCTCGCTCGATGTGGTCTACCACTCGGGTCAACGGGTGAGGGTGATTGGTCCTGGCCGTCATGGGACGCGTTCGATCGCCGCTAGAAGATCATGGATGAGCGTCCCCCGGTAGCTCTCGAACAGCGGCTGCACGGCGCGGCGGAAGGCGGCCTTGTCGGGCTGGATGATCTCGACGCCGGCGGCGCGGATCTCTGCTAGGGCGTCGCGCGACGCCTCGCGCCACAAGCGGCGCTGCTCCACCACGGACGATGCCACTGCGGCGTCGAGCCACCGTCGCTCTTCCGCTGACAGCTGCTCCCACACGTGGGTGCTGATCAGCAGCACGTCGGGGACCCAGGTGTGTTCGTCCGCCGTGAAGTAGCGACTCACTTCGTAGTGCCGCGAGAGAAAGAAACTCGGCAGGTTGTTCTCTGCCCCGTCCACGACCCCTTGTTGCAACGCCGAGTACAGTTCCCCCCAGTCGATGGGGGTCGCGGAGCCGCCGAGGGTACGGACCATGCGCGTTGAGGTGATGCTCTTCTGCACACGAATCTTGAGACCGCGCAAATCGTCTGGTGTCCGCACAGGTGTGCCGGTCGTGTAGAAGCTTCGGGGCCCCGCATCGTAGTAGCAGAGTCCTCTC
>JBFHWR010000358.1:0-3779 GCA_041599395.1 Gemmatimonadales bacterium
CCTCCGGCGACGACCGGAGTGTGACGCGACAACTAGTCGAAGCCGGGCGCCTGCTCGATATTCCGGTGTACGACCACGTCGTCGTGGGTGGGGAGGAGTACTTCAGCTTCGCGGAGGCGGGACTGCTGTGACCGGGGTCTTGGCAGAAGTCGACAAAGCGTTTGCCGCCGCGTTAGCCGCCCGGGGGGATCGGCTCGATGTCGGGCTGATCGAGCGCGCCTTCGAGTTCAGCCGGTCGGCACACCGGGGGCAAAAGCGGCTATCGGGCGACGACTACATCTCCCACGCAGTCGAAGTCGCGAAGATTCTCGTCGAACGGCAACTCGACTCGGTCACGGTTGCCGCCGCGCTCCTGCACGACGTGGTGGAAGACGCGGATGTCGGCATCGACGAAATCCGGGATGCGTTCGGCGATGAAATCGCCGGCATGGTCGATGGACTCACCAAGATCTCGACGCTCACCTTTCGCTCGGCTGCCGAAGAGCAGGTCGAGAATTATCGGAAGCTCCTGTTCTCGATCGCCCAAGATGCGCGGGTGATCATCGTCAAGTTGGCGGACCGGCTGCACAACATGCGGACGCTCGAGTATCTGCCCGAGGAACGCCGTCGCCGGAACGCGCTCGAGACCCGTGAGATCTATGCACCGCTGGCCCATCGGTTCGGGATGGCCAGCATGAAGGCCGAGTTGGAAGACCTGGCCCACAAGTTTCTCGAACCCGACGCGTATCAGAACCTGTCTGCCAAGGTCCAAGCAAACCGGGACGAACGCGAATCGGCCATCGAACGCCTGAAGGTCCCGCTTGCCCAGGCACTCGAGTCGGCCGGGATCGAGAACTTTGAGATCACGGGTCGCCAAAAAAACCTCTGGTCCATCAGCCGAAAGATGCGGCAACGAAACCGACCGTTCGAAGAGATCTACGATTTGATGGCCATCCGCGTTCTGGTCGAAACGGTGCGTGACTGCTACCACGTGCTCGGGATCATCCATCATAAGTGGACGCCGATTCACGAGCGGATCAAGGACTATATCGCGTCGCCCAAATCCAACGCGTACCAATCGCTTCACACGACCATCTTCGGTCCGGGCAGTCAACTCTACGAAATCCAGATTCGAACGCGGGAGATGCATCGGACGGCGGAGTATGGGATCGCCGCCCACTGGGTCTACAAGGAGGGGCGCGCGCGCGACGAGCTGGACGAGCGATTTGGGTGGTTTCGGCAGTTGTTGGAACTCCAGCAGGACACCCACACGCCGGAAGAGTTTCTGGAGTTTCTCAAGATCGATCTGTACCAACACGAGATCTTCGTGTTCACGCCAAAGGGTGACGTCAAACGGTTGCCCAAGGGGGCCACGCCCATCGATTTCGCGTTTGCCGTGCATACCGAAGTGGGCACCCACTGCCAGGGCGCCAAGGTGAACGGGCGGATCGCCCCGCTGCACCGTCCACTGAAGAACGGGGACACGGTCGACATCATGACCAGCAACAACGCGCGTCCCAGCAAGGACTGGCTCAATCACGTGCGTACGGCCCGGGCGCGACACAAGATCCGGCAGTGGATCAAACAGGGTGAGGCGGAGCGGTGCATCTCGCTCGGCAAGGAGATCATCGAGCGCGAACTTCGCCGGCGTCGCCTCTCGGCCCCGGGCAAGCAGCAGCTCGAAGCGGCGGCGGAACGACTCTCGGTCGGGAGCGTCGAGTCGCTCTACATGGTGCTTGGACGCGGTGACGTGCCCACGGGGCAAGTCCTGCGCGCGTTGTTCCCGGACCGCAGCGAAGACGACGTGGCCGCCCCGCGGCCCACCATGTTTGGTCGCGTGTTAGAGCGGATCCGGCTTGGCCGTGGTGTTCGGATCCACGGCGTCGATGGGCTCATGGTGCGATACGCCCAATGCTGCCAACCGGTGCCCGGCGACCCCGTCGTGGGATACGTCACCAAGGGACGCGGAATCTCCATTCATCGCTCTACCTGTCCGAACCTCCTCACCATGCCTGCCGACTCCGATCGGCGCGTCGAGATCGACTGGCAGGGACTGGAAGGGGAGGTGTTTGTCGTGTGCTTGGGTGTGAACGGAGAAGATCGGCGGGGACTGTACGCGGATCTCATGGAAGCGATTTCCCAAACGGGGACAAACATTCGCAGTGCCGATCTCCACAGCAAAGACGGCGGGATGTTTGGGTCGGTCTTCGTCGAGGTCGAAAACGACACGCATCTCGCCAAGGTCATCAGGGCGATGCGCCGTGTGAAGGGCGTGAGCTCTGTCGACCGGCGGGATGCCGGTGTCCGCGCTCCCAAGCAGGAGTCCGCGTGAGCCCATCGCACGGGGTCGGTGTGACGGTTCCCGGTGGCCTTCCAGTGAACGCCTTCCAGCTCGAAATGCCGTTTGCCCTCGCAGGCGATCAACCGAAAGCCGTCAGCGAGCTATCGCGCGGCTTGATACGGGGCGATCCATACCAGACGCTGCTTGGCGTGACCGGGTCTGGAAAGACCGTCACGATGGCCAACGTCATTGCCCGGCACGGGAGACCGACCCTCGTGCTCTCGCATAACAAGACCCTCGCCGCGCAGCTCTACGGGGAGCTCAAGTCGTTCTTTCCGAAAAACGCGGTGGAATACTTCGTGTCGTACTACGACTACTATCAGCCGGAAGCGTACGTCCCGTCGACGGACACCTACATCGAAAAGGACGCATCCATCAACGATGACATCGACATGCTCAGGCTGCGGGCAACGTCGAGTTTGATGGAACGCGAGGACGTCATCATTGTCGCGACCGTCAGCGCCATCTACGGGTTGGGGGACCCGGCGGCCTACCGCGAGCTGATGGTCACCATCGAGACGGGTGAAGAGCGTCCGCGTGATGCGGTGCTCGCCGATTTGGTCGATATCCAGTACGCGCGCAACGACATCGCGTTCGAGCGCGGGGCATTTCGCGTTCGCGGCGACACCGTCGAGATTTATCCCGCATACGACGAACAAGCGGTGCGAATCGAGCTGTGGGGAGATACCGTCGAACGGATCTCCAAAATCGATCCGCTGACCGGTGACGCGATCACGCAGCTCGGCCGCTGTGCTATCTATCCGGCGACGCACTTCGTGACCAGTCGGCCGACCGTGGTGCGGGCTGTCAAGGCGATCAGAGAGGAGCTGCGCGAACGTCTCGCCGAGCTCAAGGCGGCGGGCAAACTGCTGGAAGCGCAGCGGCTGGAGTCGCGCACGATGTTTGACATTGACATGCTGCTCGAGATCGGAACCTGCGCCGGTGTAGAGAACTACAGCCGCCACCTGTCCGGGCGGAGAGCCGGGGAACGCCCGGCGTGCTTGCTCGATTATTTCCCGGAAGACTACCTGACTATCATCGACGAATCACACGTGACGCTCCCACAACTCGGAGGGATGTACCACGGCGATCGGTCGAGGAAGGTCACGTTGGTGGAATTCGGGTTTCGGCTGCCGTCGGCGCTGGACAATCGACCGCTGAACGCGGAGGAGTTCATGGCACTCACGCCGCGAATCCTGTTCGTGTCCGCCACGCCCGGCGACGCCGAGCTGGCGCTGACCGAAGGCGCGATCGTGGAACAGATCATTCGTCCAACCGGCTTGGTGGATCCCCCTGTCGAAGTCCGTCCGGTGAAAGGGCAGGTCGACGATCTCCTCGAGGAGATCCGCCGAAGTGAGAAGCGGAACGAACGCGTGCTCGTGACAACGTTGACCAAGCGGATGGCGGAGGACCTGACCGACTATCTGCAACAGGCAGGCGTGCGGGTCCGTTACATGCA
>JBFHWR010000359.1:0-3768 GCA_041599395.1 Gemmatimonadales bacterium
ACCCAGGAGCGTTGTCGTTCAGCCCCCGGTCCCTGGTTCCGGAATCGGCAGATCCGAGTTGAAGCTCCCAGCCACCACCTCCCATCCACCGGCAGTTCGTCGGAAGACTACGAGCTGCTTACCGGTGTCAGGCGGCAGGTCGGTAAACGTCAGAGCATACGCACTGATTCCCCATGCCAGATCGCCGCTTCCCCAGATCCGGACGTCGGAAAACCTCATTTCTTCGAGATTGGGAAACCCTTCACCAAACGTCGCAATGGCCTCACGACCCTCCACCATGGGGGCGTTGGGCGGTTGGAGCACGGCGTCTTCCGCCCACATCGCAACCCAAGGCTCCATGTTGCCGGAATTGAAGGCCTCTACCGTCGTGTCGAACATCCCCCGTATCGTGTCGAAATCCTCAGGGGACAACTCGACGGAGGGTGACTGACACCCCGTCAACACCAATGCGCTCGCGATGAACAGCGGTACCGGTCGGACTCTCACGGGTCGCCTCCTTTCTTTGGACGAGGTTCGGACTCGGTCTGGTCCTCGCCCATGGTGTTTTGTGCAACTGTCGATGAAGCGGTGTTGCCGAGCCCTGCCGTAGCCGAAGCGGCAGCGTCCCTGCGATGCGACAACTCACCGCCTTGCGTACTTCCACGAGCCAACGAATGCGAGCACGATGCCTAGGGCGGCACTTGCGAGCACGCCGGCCAGCAGATACTTCGGCGCGAGAATGTCGGTCGCTATGAGAACCCACGTTGCCAACAGCCCTGCCCCACACAGAAAAGTCGAGACGCCCACCCACAAGGCGTACTTGTCGGCGCCACGAGTCCTCGCTCGATCGAAACCGGCTATCAACTCACCGAGCTTGTTCACAATGAGGAGGTAGCTCAAGACCCACAGAATTGCTGTTACGGGGAGAATGATTATGCCAGTCCAAGCTACCATAGCACGGCCCCATCGGCCTCTGCGGCCTTTTTGTTGCCTCAACATATCAGCAGCGGCGGAGAAACGCGATCGGGTGAGGGGAACCGGTGCAAGGCGAACGAGCCGCGGCCACGCTCGAGGGGCGCATCGGAGACCCCCCGGTGTCCTACAGCAGCCTGCAGGCGATGAAAATCGCGCCGAGCGCTGTGCCCCAGCGCCGAGCGCTGAGCCACTCACGGACTGGAAGCTGACGGTTCCGGGCGGTAACATTATAGGCGTCCTCGCATCGAGGAGGACTCTCGCATGCTCACGGTCAGCCACATCCTTGGCAGGAAGGGCCGCCAGGTGATCTCAATGGAGAGCACCGCGTCGGTCTTGGACGCTGCGCGCCTCATGAACGAAAAAGGAATCGGCGGCGTGCCGGTCACGGAGTCGGGCAGCATCGTCGGCATCTTCACGGAGCGGGACATCCTCCGGCGTGTCGTGGCCGAGCGCCGCGACCCCGCCGCTACCACCCTTCGCGACGTCATGTCCCAAACGGTCATTACGTGTAAGCTGGAAACAACACTCGACGAGTGTATCAGCATGATGACGGACAAGCTCATCCGGCACCTGCCGGTCATGAGTGACGCCGGGATCTGCGGTATCCTCACCGCCGGTGATCTGCTCGCTTTCCAGTTGAAAGACCAGGCGGCCACCATTCGGTACCTGCAGAGTCACGGCTTCGATGTAGGAGGGGAGGGCAGCTAGGGAGCGGCCAGGGGGCCGCTACGAGCCGGTGCACGGGGGCCTCGAGCCCTAGTGCGGACTGAGGTCGCGCAATCGACTCGACCCAGCCCACCTGCAACACTGCATCGGGGTGGGTTTTTCGTTGTATGGATTTGTCGTGCCACGGTCGAGCAAAGCGATCGGGACCGATTCGCCGTATGGAGAGTCAACCTGCGAACCGCGGCGTACAGTCAGTTGCCGGCGGCGGGAGCCGGCGCTCTGGAAGCCCGTGGTCGGACGCCGCCGATGTCCCGCTGTGCCCATGTTCAGGGTCGGGGATGCGGAATCTGCGCGAGTTGCCAAGGGAGGTCGTCAACATGGTGGACAAGATCGTGCGAACCGAGCGACTGGAACTGGTTGACCAGCACAGTCGACTTCGTGCAGTGCTCGCCTGTGAAGAGGAGTCCGAGGCACCCACTCTGACGTTGCTCGATGGCGACGGTCAAGCACGCGTCATTGTGGGAATTTCGTGGAACGACATGCCGCAGATCCAGCTTACCGCGCCGGACGGCACCGCCCGCGTGGCACTGGTGGTGCGGCCTGAGGGGATGGGGATCGTCGTGCTCGTGGATGAACACCAGCGCTCCAAGACGATCGCGCCAACCGACTCGTGACCGCGTGAATCTCCACGCGCGTCAGTCTCGTGCCGATTGCTGAGGCGGGGGCGTTCACATGACCACGTTGGTCTCGGCTGCTGCGCAAACCCAGTGGGGTTCGAGACGGTAATGCAAGGAGGATGATCAAATGAGCGAACTGATCAAGGTTGCAGCACTCGGCGACGTGCCGTCCGGCACATGCCGCCACGTAGACGTCGGTGACGAAGCGGTGGCTGTGTTCAACGTGAATGGGACGATTTATGCGCTCAACGGGACGTGCACCCATCGGGGCGGTCCGCTGGGTGAGGGCGAGCTAGACGGGACGATCGTCACCTGCCCATGGCACGGTGCTCAGTTTGACGTGACGTCGGGACACGTCGTGGGTCCCCCAGCAGCGGAGGGCGTGCGCGCGTACAAGGTCGTCGTGGAAGGCGACGACATCAACGTCGACGTCTCGGGGGGCGCCGGCTAGCGCGGAGGTCATGGACCGGCACACGTGATTGCCGCATGCCCCGGCCGAGTCAGCGGTGACCCCATGAGTTTTTGAGGTTGCAGGAGCTTCGGCACACCGTGGTTCGGCCGTGGATCTGACGCGAAGGGACCCGGCGCGTTTCGCGTCACCGCGTACGTTGCTCCCGACACCCATCATCGCTTTGCGACATGCGACCGGCGTTTTACGGTCGCCTTTCAGACGGTGCGGGAGCGCGCGTCCACTTGCCATCAATTGATCCTCGTGTTCGCGCGGCTCCCGACCCGCTTGCCGCCTTACCCGCTCTGGTCCCCACGCGCTTCACGCACGCTCTTTTGCGCCTTCTTGAATTCCCGCACTGCACCCAGCGCCTCGTTGAAGAAACTTCCCCCAAAACTGACTAACAGACCACTTGCCACGGCGTTGGCAAACGTCCCCGCCTCAACGGACAGGTAAGCCAGAGGCGTGAGCTCAATTGACCACGCCAGGGCCGCGCCGACAACAAACGTTATGAAGTGGATTGCGCTGTGCCTGCGGTTTTCCTTGGTGCGGTCCTCGGACGGTTCGTCGAGCCAGGCAAAACGCTTCTTGACGACGTGGTCCACGAGCGTCTGGACGGCCGTACTCAGGGCGGCCATCACCGCAAGGAACGATGTCACGTCTTGCATGAGATTCTCCTCGTGAGGGTATAAACCTGTGCCTCACTCGTGGTGGCGCTGACCCCCTCCTGCAAGAAAGGCTCGTATCACGAGTGGGTAGCTTCTTGTTATAGGTGACCGAGAAACCGCGGTTGCCGGCGATTTGCCAGGGCGGGTACATCGACGCGTTTCGCTCAGCGGGGTTGCTTCGTTGCGCAATCCGGCTTTGAGCTGTCTGCGCAACGGCTGCACACTGACGGTCACGAAAGATCTTGCGCCGACGATGAGGCGCATGGAGAACACCTCGGCGCATCAGGCTACGATGCCCGCAGGCTATTCCGGTGCGACACCGGCCTGAAAAACCTTGACGTCAAACTCGGTGCCC
>JBFHWR010000360.1:0-3755 GCA_041599395.1 Gemmatimonadales bacterium
CCTGTTGGGGGGGAACTGGTGATATCGGGCGACGGGTGGCCGGTTCCCTCGTCGCAACGATTCGCGTTTGACGAGGCAGGCGTATCGCGGGTGTTCGCGTTTCAGGTATCGCGACCGCGTGGGATGGATGTGGGACAGATGCGTTTGGTGGCCCGCGCTCGCACGGACGACGGCCGGGTCTTCGAGCGAGGCGTGCGTTTCGTTGACTACCCGCACATTCGGCGGACACCAAGGGTGATTCCCGCGGAGGCCGACATCCGGGTCGCGCCCATTCGGTTTCCGGACGTTCGATTGGTCGGGTACGTTCGCGGCGCCGCCGATCGAGTGCCCGAGGCGCTGGTGGAACTGGGGCTCCCAGTCGAGATGCTGACCGGTGATGCGCTGGCACACGAAGACTTATCCGGTTATGACGCGATCATCATCGGCAGCCGTGCGTACGAGACCGATCGGTCGCTGGTGGAGCACAACGGGCGATTATTGGCATATATGCGAGCCGGTGGGCTCCTTTTGGTCCAGTATCAGCAGTACCAATTCGTTCGCAGCGGGTTTGCCCCGTACCCGCTGACTATCGGTCGCCCTCACGGGCGGATCACTGATGAGCATGCACCCGTGACCGTGCTCGAACCGGGCCACGCGGCGCTCAATGCCCCGAACACCATTGCGTCGGACGATTGGGAGGGATGGCCGCAGGAACGTGGGTTGTATTTTGCGGAATCCTGGGACGAGGCCTATTCCCCGCTGCTCGAAATGCGCGATCCGGACCTCGAGCCGCTTCGTGGTGGTCTGCTGGTGGCGAGCTACGGCGAGGGCATGTACGTGTACACGGGGCTCAGTTTCTTTCGCGCGTTGCCCGCCGGGGTCCCCGGCGCGGTGCGACTGTTCTTAAACCTCTTGCATCTGGGTTCCGGCGGCGCTCGATCGTGACGACGTCTGTAGGATTGGAGTTGCCAGGCATATTGCGGGCACGACTGCTTCTCGGCTTGTCATTTGCGGTCTGTGGAGGATCGGTTGGGTGTGCCGGTGGCGGACGGGAGCCGCTCGTCGTGTATTCGCCCCATGGTCGGGCACTCTTGAGCCTCGCGGAGGAAACATTCGAGGCGGCGAATCCATCGGTGGACGTTCGCTGGCTCGACATGGGTTCACAGGATGCCCTGGACCGGATTCGCTCGGAACGCTCCAACCCGCAGGCGGATGTGTGGTATGGCGGGCCCTCGATGCTGTTCCGCCGCGCAGCCGCGGATTCGTTGTTGACGGCGTATCGGCCGACCTGGGCGGACGCAACCCCCGAGCGTGCACACGGCCCTGGAGATTTCTATTTCGCCGCCTACGAGACGCCCGCAGTTATTGCCTACAACTCGGACGCGGTCCCGCGCGAAGACTCGCCTGCTGATTGGGACGAGATTCTCGCGCCACGGTGGACGGATCGCGTCGTAATTCGCGACCCGCTGGCGTCCGGCACCATGCGAACGATCTTCGGGATGATTGTGCTGCGCGGCATCGCCGCAACCGGGGATACGGCTGCCGGCTTTCAGTGGCTCCGCCGGCTCGATGCGCAAACCAAGGAATACGTACTCAATCCCGCGCTCCTCCACCAGGCGCTCGTTCGGCAGGAAGGTGTCCTGACGCTGTGGGACCTCCCTGACATCCTCACCGAGCAACGGAAGGACGCGCCGCTTGATTTCGTGCTTCCTTCGAGTGGCACGCCGGTCATTGAGGACGCCATTGCCTTGGTTCGAGGCTCATCGCACCCCGAGACAGCCCGGCGCTTCATCGAGTGGGTTGGGTCGCGCGAGGGGCAGCTTCTCGCGGCTCACCGTGAGTTTCGTTTGCCCGCGCGCAACGACCTCGAACTGGAGGCCCTCCCGGAATGGGCGCGCATGGTGAAGGAGCAGATGGTGGTTGAGACGATGGACTGGGAACTGCTCAGCGAGCGCGGGGCGTCGTGGATGGCTTACTGGGACCGTCACGTACGCGGACGAGGCCGGCGTTCGAACCGGTGATGGAGCCCGACTATCTACGGCTCGAACGGCTCACAAAGCGATTTGGCGACCAGTTTGCGGTCAGAGAACTCTCGCTTGGTGTCACGCGCGGTTCGGTCCTCGCGCTGCTCGGCCCGAGTGGGAGCGGTAAGACCACGACGCTGAGGTTGCTTGCGGGGTTCGAGCAGCCTGACAGCGGACGCGTGTTCGTCGACGGTCAGGATGTGACATCGCTTCCGCCGGCACGGCGTCGTTTTGGCATGGTGTTTCAGAATTACGCGCTGTTCCCTCACCTCCAGGTCCATGAAAACGTCGGGTTTGGGTTACACGGTCGGAACGCGGAACAACGCAGGGACCGTGTGGCCGAGGTGCTCGCCACCGTCGATCTTCCCGGCTTCCAAAAACGCGACGTGACGGCGTTGTCGGGCGGGCAGCAACAGCGTGTTGCAGTCGCTCGAGCGCTGGCACCGGAGCCCCACGTGTTGTTGCTCGACGAGCCGCTATCGAATCTCGATCCGGGACTGAGAGAGCGGACGCGACGCGAACTGCGCGAGGCATTGGATCGAAGCGGGGTGACGACGGTCTTTGTGACCCACGAGCAGGAAGAAGCGTTTGCCCTTGGAGACCGCGTTGCGGTGTTGCGCGCCGGGCTGCTCGAACAGGTCGGGACCGCGCAGGAGTTGTACGACGCACCCCGCACGAAGTTCGTCGCGACGTTCGTTGGCCGGGCCAGCGTCGTACAAGGGGTCGTTCTCGGAAACGGGAGGGTCCGGGTGACAAGCGGCGTCGAGTGGTCGGCTGACGGTCCGGAGCCGCTCCATGAAGGTGACTCGGTCGCTCTCGTGGTTCGGCCCGAGAATCTCCGGCTCACGGATTCAGGATTGTCCGGCACCGTGACGGAGCGTCGCTTCAGCGGCGCGCGTTCGTACTACGTAGTAGAGAGCGAGTGCGGTGCGCTCGAAGTCGAAGGAACGCCCGATGCCGCGGCACCAGGGGACGCCGTTCAGGTTACTGCGCTTCGGGGTCGCGCCTTTGGCGAGGAAACGTGATTCCCAAATCGCGCGGAGTCTTGCTGACGCTGTTGCTGTTCTGGGTCGTGGTCTACCCGATCGCGCTCGTCGTGGTGGACAGTGCACGCACTGCGGATGGGTGGACGCTTCAGCACGTCGCCGCGTTTGTCGAGCAGCGACAGGAATGGACGGCGCTGTGGCGCAGTCTCTGGATCTCGGTGGCCAGCGTGATTGCCGCAGCGGCGGTCGGTGTTCCGCTGGCGTTTGTCTTTGAGCGATTCGAGTTTCCAGGCCGCCGAACGCTGGGTGCACTCGTCGCACTTCCGGTTGTTCTGCCTCCCCTCGTAGGAGTGATTGCCTTTTCATTTCTCTATGGCGAAAGCGGATTCGTGGCACGTGGATTGGTGGCGCTGTTCGACCTGGACGCGTCACCGTGGCGGTTGCGCGGGTGGGGGGCGATTCTGTTGGTGCACGCCTACTCGATGTCGGTGTACTTCTATCTCTTCGTACGCGCCGGACTGGCCAAAGTCGACAGCTCCATGATCGAGGCGGCTCACTCCCTGGGCCACGGACGCTGGAGTACGCTCCGTCGCGTCACAGTTCCGTTGTTGCGGCCCCAGCTTGGCGCGGCGGCCGTCTTGACGTTCATGACCGCGCTCGGATCGTTTAGCGCGCCATACATCTTCGGCGGCGGATTCCGTGTCATGACGACGCAGATCGTCGCCAGCAAACTGAATGGCGACATCAAGATGGCCAATGTCGAGAC
>JBFHWR010000361.1:0-3694 GCA_041599395.1 Gemmatimonadales bacterium
AGTTGGATGCGGGACACCGCGGAATGAGTCCCGGTCAACGGTCACGAACGACGGGCAGTTGCATTACTGATATAGCGCTGGACCTCGGAGAAGGAGGTGAAAGATGACGCCGAGAGATCGTGTTTCGCTGATCGTACTGGCGGTGCTGCTGGTCGTGCTATTTGTCTTGGTAGCAGATGTAAGAGTGGGCGGTGCGCTGTCGGCTCTCTTGCCGCTCGCCGCGCTGTTCAGCATTGCAGTATGGGTGTTCGTCCTTTGGCTTGCGCTCCGTTTTGTGCGAGCTGTCGAGAGAATCGCCGAGAAGATGGGCGGCTGATCGAAGAATGTCGCGTCCCCGTAACGGCCCCACGGAATCACCCGCCGAGGGATCGGGAGATCAACCCGAACACATCGACCACTACAAGATCATCCAGACCCTGGGAGAAGGCGGTCTCGGCGTCGTCTATCTGGCCGAACAGACGGAGCCTGTGAAGCGGCAAGTCGCGCTCAAGCTCATCAAGCCGGGTATGGACACCAAACAGGTCGTCACTCGTTTCGAGGCTGAGCGTCAAGCACTTGCCGTGATGGCACATCCCAACATTGCGCAGGTGTACGACGGCGGGGTGACAGAGACGGGCCACCCGTACTTCGTGATGGAGCTGGTGCGCGGCCTTCCGATCACCGAGTACTGCGACACGAACAAGCTCTCCATCCGCGAACGGCTGGAGCTCATCATCGACGTCTGTCACGCGGTGCAGCACGCGCATCAAAAAGGCGTGATCCATCGCGACCTCAAGCCTTCGAACATCCTGGTGGCTGACGGCGATCAGCCGGTTCCCAAGGTGATCGACTTCGGCATCGCCAAGGCTACGGACCAACGCTTGAGTGAAGAGACCGCCTTGACCCAGACCGGGTACGCGGTCGGCACCCCAGCCTACATGAGCCCGGAGCAAGCGGTCTCGAGTGGGCTGGATATCGACACGCGCACGGACATCTACTCGCTTGGCGTGATCCTGTACGAGCTCCTCACTGGCGAATTCCCATTCGAGTCGAAGCAACTCCAGGGACTGGCCATGTTCTACACGATTCTGGAGACGATGCCGCCCCGGCCCAGCGTTCGCTACAACAGCCTCGAAGTCGCAGTGCGAAGCACGATTGCGGACCGTAGGCGAACGGAGCCCGGTTCACTGCGCAAGCGGCTGCACGGTGACTTGGACTGGATCATCCTGAAAGCGATGGAGAAAGAACGGGAGCGGCGCTACGAGACGGCGAGCGGTCTGGCGATGGACATTACGCGCCATCTCCGCGAGGAGCCCGTGGTGGCACGGCCGCCGAGCGCGGGCTACCGGCTGCAGAAGTTTGCCAAGCGGAACAGGGTCGCGGTGCTGGCGGCCGCCGCGGCCATTCTGGCGCTGATCGCGGGGACGATTGCAGCAACGGCGGGAATGGTGGTCGCCACACAACGGGCGAACGTCGCAGAATCACGGGCACTGGCCAGTATGGCGAATGACTTGCTCGATGACAATCCCGATCAGGCCCTCGTGCACGCCATAGAGGCGGCGCGGCGTGCCGACACCTACGAGGCGAGAGACGCGTTGCGCCGCACGGTTGGGGATGCCCGGTTGCGTGCCGTCTTGCGCGGTACGGATTGGATTCGACATGCGGCATTCAGCCCGGACGGCAGAAGCGTGGTGATGTCGAGCTGGGACAACACAGCGCGCATTTGGTCAGCCGAGTCGGGGAAGGAACTGCAGGTGCTGCGAGCCACAGGGCAGCCGGTGTTCAGCCCGGATGAGATGCGGAACATCAACGGGGCATCGTGGGAAGAGTTGAGTCCCGAGCGCGGCCGTGCCCAAGCCGCGTTCAGCCCTGACGGAAAGAGGGTGGTAACGGCAAGCAGAGA
The DNA here is from genome assembly GCA_041599395.1 of Gemmatimonadales bacterium. Classification (GTDB taxonomy): domain Bacteria; phylum Gemmatimonadota; class Gemmatimonadetes; order Gemmatimonadales; family GWC2-71-9; genus JBFHWR01. The sequence goes on from JBFHWR010000361.1 coordinate 1,883, forward strand.
CGGATCGGCGAGGCTTTGGTTGGCGGAGACCGGGCAAGAGCTAGCCACCCTGCGTGGCCATGATGGTCCCGCCACGTGCGTGGCGTTCAGTGCCGCCGGGGACCGGGTGGTAACAGCGAGCAAGGACCACACGGCGCGGCTCTGGTCGGGGGACACGGGAGCGGAACTCGCCGTGCTGCGCGGCCACACGGGCGAGGTCGTCGACGCTTCGTTCGGTCCCGACGGTGACATGGTAGCGACGGCGGGCGCTGACAGCACGGCGCGGGTGTGGTCGGCCACGAGCGAGGATCCTCTTTTCGTGCTCCGCGCCCATGAAAATGTCGTGAACTCCGTGGACTTCAGCTCTGACGGCAAGCGCGTGGTGACAGCGAGCGCCGACAGAACCGCGCTCCTGTGGTCGGTTGAGACCGGTGAAGCGGTTGGGGTACTGCAGGGGCACGAGGGCGGGGTCACCAAGGCGGCATTCAGTCCGAATGGGGAGCGTGTGGTCACGGCGAGCCGAGACGGCACGGCACGGCTCTGGGCCGGGACGACGGGAGAGCAGCTCCACGTGTTGCGCGGTCACGATGGCGCCGTCAACCACGTGGCGTTCAGCCCCGATGGCGGGACCGTAGTCACGGCCGGTTTTGACAACACGGTGCGGCTCTGGTCGGCGAAGTCCGGGGCGGAGCGTGCGGTCCTCCGCGGTCACGAGGACCGCGTGTTTCACGCCGTGTTCAGCCCCGATGGCGAGCGTGTATTGACGTCAAGCTTTGACTACACGGCGCGGCTGTGGTCTTCGCAAGAAGCCGGCGTGCTTCATCACACGCTCAGGGTGAACCGTGCAGCGTTCAGCCCGGATGGGGAACGCATAGTGACGGCCGGGTCGGACAACACGGCGCGACTGTGGTCGGGAGTCTCGGGCGAAGTTCTCCAAACGCTGCAGCACCCGAGCGGCGTCGACTTCGCGGCGTTCAGTCCCGACGGCCAGCAAGTGGTGACGCGGACCGATGACGCCACCGCGCGGATCTGGTGGGCGGAAACCGGGAAGGAGTTGGCAACGCTGGACCACGCCAATGTCGTCTCCGTGGCGTTCAGCCCCGATGGTCAGAACGTGGTGTCGGCCAGCGCGGACAGCACGGCACGGGTGTGGTCTGCAAGGACGGGGAAGGAATTGGCAGTGCTGCGCGGCCATACTCTTTGGGTCCATTATGCGGAATTCAGTCCCGACGGCGCTCGTCTGGTCACAGCGAGCTCCGATAGCACCGCACGGCTGTGGTCTACGGAAACCGGAGACCAACTACTCGTGTTGCGCGGCCACACGGGCGTGGTCTCACACGCCGGATTCAGCCCCGAGGGCGAGCGAGTGGTGACATCAAGCTTGGACAACACGGCGCGATTGTGGTCTGCTGAAACAGGGAAGGAACTCCGTGTATTGAGCGGTCACTCGGGATGGGTCTTTCAGGCGGCGTTCAGCCCCGACGGCGAGAAGGTGGTGACTGCAAGTCAGGACAACACGGCGCGCCTGTGGTCCTCAGAAACCGGGGAAGTGGTCGCCGTGCTGGGGCACGCGGGAAGGGTTCATCATGCCGCGGTGAGTCTCGACGGTGAGCGCGTGATGACGGTGAGCGAGGACAACACGGCGCGACTCTGGTCTGCAAGGAGCGGGAAGGCGCTCGACGTGATACGCCAAGCCGGCTTGAGTCATGCAGCGTTCAGCCCGGATGGTCTGCGTGTTGTGACCTCGGGCTCCGACGGGACTGCCCGGCTCTGGGTGCTGCAACTCGATGATTTGCGCGAGCTCGCCGAGTCGCGGTTGCCCGTGACGCTCAC
>JBFHWR010000362.1:0-3679 GCA_041599395.1 Gemmatimonadales bacterium
CAATCACGTAGAGTTACGAGGCCCTACGCTGTACATCGGACTGCCCGAGTATGAGGCCCACGGCGATCTCCCGATCGTGCTCCAGGACCATGGCAACCTAGTCAGTTACAGAAACGTTTGGGTTCGCAAGCTCGGCCGTAGATAAGGTGGGCCGCGGATGGCCGCAGTACAGGCTCAGCGTCCAGCCGCCAACTTTCGAGGTCGAGCGTTCAAGTAGCACCAACCGCTCACCGCGCACCACCGACCACTCACTACTCACCACTCACCACCTAACACCCAACACCTTAACACCTAACACCTAACACCTAACACCCAACACCTAAGACCTAAGCCCTAAACGACCTCAGTCATTGTTCCCGTGGCAACGCGTACGCAACGTACCGGTCCCCGGACGGCGTGCCCATCTTCCCGCCGCCGGCTGCAATGACGACGTATTGGCGGCCGTCGACTTCGTAGGTGGCGGGCGTCGCGTAACCCCCGGCCGGTAATTCTGCTTCCCAGAGCTGTTCGCCGGACCCCGCGTGAAACGCCCGGATCCTTTCGTCGTTCGTCGCCGCAATGAAGACGAGGCCGCCAGCAGTAACGACGGGACCGCCGTAATTCTCTGTTCCTGTCACCGGGTGTTCCGGGTCGTCGATCTCGTCGTCGTCGCCCAACGGGACCCTCCAGAGCGTTTCGCCGCTGTTCAAGTCGATCGCATTGAGCGCGCCCCATGGCGGTTCCACGACCGGCTTGCCTCGGCCATCCAGGAACCGCGCCAGCGTCGCCAACCCATACGGCATGTGGACTGCGTCTCCGCCCATTGACTGCCACGCACGGTGTGGATCGGTGAGGTAAGCGACGAGATCGGAGAGTTCGGCGTCGGAAAACTGTGGATGCGCAGGCATGGTTGCGCGCCCGAATCGAATCACGGCTCTCGCAGAATCGGGACTCATACGTTCGCCGAGTGCCTCGAGTGGCGGTCCGGCCGTTGCCCCTGCAACGCCACCGTGGCAGCGGACGCAATTCATGCGATAGATCGCCTCGCCGCGGCCCATCTTCGGATCAATGCGTTTGAGCCCGACGATCCAGGCCATCTCGCTACCGTTCACGTACATCACGCCGCGAGTGGGATCGACCGCGGCGCCACCCCACTCTCCGCCGCCGTCGAGCCCGGGATAAACGATCACACCCACAGTGTCAGGCGGCACGAATTGACCACGAGACGTGAGCCTGCGAAACAGATCCCGCACGGTCATAGGTTCAGCCGGAGGCGCGCTGGAGACGAGGTTGGCTATCTGCGCAGGCTGATCGGGCGCATACAGCATGTCCTCGGTGAGCTGCTGCCGGCCGAACGGCGCGGGCGTTGTGGGAAGCGATTGCGTGGGCGAGGTCGCTTCGCCCAGCACCGTGGACGCCGGCACCTGAAATTCTTCTATAGGGAAGATTGGCTCGCCGGTTTCCCGGTGAAAGAGATAGATGTGCGCGCTCTTGGTTATCTGCGCCACTGCAGGAATGCGCTCGCCGTTTCGCTCGACGGTCACGAGGTTGGGCGGCGCCGGAAGGTCGCGGTCCCACACATCGTGCTTTACGAACTGGTAGTGCCAGATGCGCACGCCGGTGCGGGCGTCGAGCGCAAGCAGGGTGTTGGCGAACAGGTTGTCCCCTGCGCGATCGCCCCCGTAGTAGTCGAACGCGGCCGATCCGGTCGGCACGAACACGATCCCCCGGTCCGCGTCCAACGCCATGCCGGCCCAGCTGTTTGCTCCCCCGGTGTAGGTGTGCGCGTCAGCTGGCCAGGTGTCGTACCCGAACTCGCCTGGTTGGGGAATCGTGTGGAACGTCCACACGACTTCTCCCGTCTGCGCATCGTATGCACGAACGTGTCCCGGTGCGGCACCGGGTCCCTCATCGACCCTCCCTCCAACGATGAGCAGGTTTTCGAATACGACGCCGGGTGTGTTCAGGTGAATCGACAGGCGTTCTGGATCCCGACCCAGTCCCACGCGAAGGTCCACGCGACCACTGTTACCGAACGAATCGACCAGATGACCCCGCCCCGCATCAGCCGCAAAAAGGTACGGGCCCGCCCCGAAGTAGATCCGTTCGTCTCCGCCGTCGCTGGATACCCAGCGCATCAGCCCGCGTGACCGTCCGAACCATGGCGGCATCTCGCCCGCATCCAGCGAATCGATGCGCCAGATTTCTTCCCCCGTGCGCGCATCGATCTTGAACAGCCGAAGGCGCGCGTTGGTGCCGTAGAGTGCCGAGTCCACGATCAGTGGATTGTGTTGGATCTCGGTATTGACGCCGGCCTCGAGCCCGCCACTGGCATAGGTCCACGCCACCTGGAGTGTTGCGACGTTCGACGTGTCGATCTGGGCCAGCGACGAGTAGTGGGTGCGTCCCGGGTCGCCGAGATAGTGGGACCAGGTGGAGAGTGTCTGCTCAGGAAAGCCGAGATCGGTAAGACGCTCCTGAGAATCCGTGCAAGATGAGACCCCCATCGTCGCGAGCCACAGGAGCGCGCGGAGGTGGGGTGTTGCGCTTCGGGCGACAGGAGGATCAGAGAATTGGCGAGTCCCGGAAATCAAAGTGCAACCTGCCGGGCCAGAGTTATGGATATGCTCCAACTGATCGATCATCGTGTTCCCCAAGATCGCTCCTTATTCGCCGACCACACGTACAAGACGGAGCATGTTACCAAATATCAGACCGATGGATCATGGCAGGAACCGTCAACACCAGAATCAGAAGTGTCTAGGCACCGGTGGGGTTGAGTGCTGCGGCCGATAATGGCGATGAGGGAGGCCGTGGGCAAGACCCCGGTGTCGGTTGCTGAACCTCAGTCGAGGGGTCCAGCCCTGAAGAGGCCTCAGCCCCGGGACCCTTCATGTCAATCTCACGATGATCTGATGGTGGAGCTGGTAACGATGCACTCTGCGACTGTGGAACAGTCGCGCTGGAGATCGGTAGCATGACCATTTACCAGTCCATCCTTTCCACAGGGAGCGACAATTGAATAGAGCACTCCGCGCAGCAGCGTTGGTCGCCGTGTCGGCCGCCATGGGCTGCGTCTCGCTGCCCGTGACCGCGACCGTCGTCACGCAACCGGGTAGGCGGGTCACGGCTCAAGAATCGAAATTCAGCATCTTTTGGCTTTCGCCTTTGCCAATGGAGACGGCAAGCCGGTTGCTCGATGACCTGATCGAACAGTGCGACGGCCGAGACCTGACAGGTGTGACCGTGGGAAGCTCTACGGGGTGGGCCGTGATTGGTCAGGTCGAGAAGATCATCGTAACTGGGTACTGCGTCGAGACGGGCGAGGGCGATGCTGGCGACGGGGCGTCCTGAAGGTAGGATGTCGGAAGTCTCGGTCGATCCCGAGGGCTCGCTGCTTCACCCCCCAACGGCCGACGTCGCAAGCCCTACGGTTCGCAGTATGTCTTGGAATCGCTGGTCGCCGCGCAATGGCGCCAACAGCGGCAGGATACCCACGTAGGCGGTCAAGCACCCCGGCGGTTGCTGGCGTGGGGCCAGGCGTTGCCAGAGTCTCGTACGCGTCGCGCAATGCGACTCCAACGGCTTGATCGTGCGTTAGTGGCGAGGGAACGCTTGGAACCGTTGCTGCTCGCGAATAGGATCCCACATTGGCTCCAGCTTGAGCGATTGGACGCTGACATACAAAGACGGTTCAGCC
>JBFHWR010000363.1:0-3655 GCA_041599395.1 Gemmatimonadales bacterium
CGGCTGATCAACGCACTCCGCCCGTGGCTCGCCCACCTCGTTGTTGTCGGAGGTTGGGCGCAGCCCGCAGACTGCGCTGATACGCCCACCCAGGCGACAGGTAATCCGTCTATCCGTCTTTCCGTCTACCCGTCCATCCGCCTTTCCGTCTTACCGCCTTTCCGTCATTCCGTCATTCCGTCATTCCGTCTATCTGTGCGATACCTCACACCGAAGAAGCCCGCCGTTCCGTAATGTGCCCCAACGGGAACTCGGTTCCCAATTCAGGCAACAATCTGAGTTCACTCGCGCGGCCAAGACCGCGACCGAGTGGGACCGTCCATCGATCGTGAGGACACCCGCAACCCCGTGCAATCATCGCCCCGCATCGCCCTCACCTGTGTGCTCGACGACACCCCCGAAATCTGGGCGTGCTTTCTACCTTGGCTCGCCACCGCCATCGAGCTTGCCGAGTTTTCCCCACGAGAGATTGTGGTGCATCACGCTTGTCCGTTACGAGAGGATGTCGCGGACCTCTGCCAGCGAGTCGGTGTGGCCACCAGCACCGTCGAGCCATTCGATCGACGGAGCCCGCATGCGAACAAGATCCGGCAGCTCGAGACAGACTTCGGTTCTGCCCGCGACATCGTCCTCACCGACGTCGATACGGTGTTCGGAGCGCCACTGCCAATGGACCAGCTCGAGAGCCCGGTGGCCGGCAAACCGGTCGACGCCCCAAACCCACCGCTCGAGGTCCTAAGCGAAATCTTCGAACAAGCCGGTGTGGCACCACCCAATCGATGCAGCAATGTGTACCATGACGGAAATGACTGGACCCGGTTCGAGACCCTCATCGGGAATTTCAACGGCGGGCTGTATGTCGTGCGCAATACGCTCACGCGTCGGCTCGGAGAGGGCTGGGCGCACTGGGTACGCTGGCTGCTTGACCGCCCCCAACTGCTGGACCGGTGGCAGGTGAACGTAGACCAAATCGGGTTCTGCCTAGCAACGAGCGATCTCGGACTCGCGCCGCAAGTCCTCGGGAACGAGTGGAACTTCCCCACCACTGTAATGGTCCCCCAGTCGGAACGGGAACCGTACATGGTCCATCACCACGGGGGCCTCGATGAGCACCAGCGGCTGACCCCGGTCGCGGCCGGAGCCCCAAGCCGCACCATCGAACGCGTCAATGCGGCGATCGACCGTTTCCAACGTCAGCACTTCGACAACCGGGCCTTCTGGAACTATCGCTACAATCGACACCCCACGCTCGGTAGTGGCATCGGCTCGCGCCACGAGTTCCTCGCGCTCAAGCGTGAGTTGCTCTCGCGCGTCATTCCGGAGGATACCCGTCTGTCGATATTGGATTGGGGCTGCGGCGATCTCGAGGTGGTCAAGGTCTTCCAGTGGGCCGACTACTGGGGCGTCGACCTGTCCACCGAAGCGCTCCGCATCGCACGTGCGAAACGTCCTGACTGGCGCTTCTCCGTCCCGGACGAGTTTGACGGGTCTCCCCGCGACTTCATTCTCTGTCTCGACGTGCTGATCCATCAGCGCTCGCCCGAGACATACCGTGCACTGCTCGACACGCTCGTCTCGCACGCGAGGATTGGTCTGCTGATCGCCGGATACGACCGCGATCCGGACATTGTCTCTCACATCACCTTCTTCCACGAGCCGCTCGGCCGCGCGCTCGAAAGCCGGAACGACGTGTGCTGGACACAGCGGCTGACGGAATTTCGCGACACGGCCGTGTACTTCGTCGGGAAACGCGTCGACAACGTCGTCGCCTTCGATCTCCCGACGGGAAACGCGGCAACGGACCCGGCCGCCGCGGCCCGCACATTCCTCGAGCAGGCAAAGGAGGCGGCCTGACCGTGGCAGGGGGAATCGCTTGATGCCAAGTCGAACCACCGGGGATTGGGTCACGGTCCTGATCCCCGCATACCAGCCAGATCGCAGTGAATTCGGCGAGTGCCTCGCGTCGCTCCGAGCGCAAACCCACCCCCGAACGGTGGTATGTGTGTCGTGGGATCGTGGCCAGGAAGATCCCCCACCCAATCTGCCCGAGCTGCCTCACCTGATCTGGCACACCCAACCCCAGCGCTTGGGGTGGATGGACAATGTGAACTGGCTGCTCGGCAACGTTGACACACCCTACTTCACCGTGCTCGGGCACGACGACCGGCTGAGTCCCGATTTCATTGCCAAGACCGTCGCCCTGCTCGAGCAACGGCCCGAAGCGATCGTCGCGCACGGCGAAACGCATCACTTTGGCGTTCGCGAGGGCGAAGTGGCCTTCACACCGGCCATTCGCGGCGATCGACTCACCCGCGTGCTCGAGTTCATCGACCGTGGACCAGACCGGGCGGAAATGGGATGGCGCGGCGTCATGCGGTCGTCGGCCGCCGCCGGTATCAGACTCCGCGGACGCCGTTCCGACGGCATGTTCTCGAACACCCTGTTCGTGTTGGAGCTGCTCGTCCGCGGCGACAGCGAGGCGATCGAAGGAATCAAGTACGAGAAATACACGCACCCTGTGACGGGGTTGAGCCGTGATTATCACCGTCGTACAGCCGAGCAGAAATCGGCGATGCTGGCCGACAATCTGGCTTGCCTCGTCGACGTGCTCCGGGACGCGCGATTCTCCGACGACGAGCAGGAACTCGTGGTGGCGCGTTACGCCGAATGGTTGATGGCGCTCCAGGGAAACTGGAACGTGATTTCTGAAGCGGAGAATTCGGACACGCAGACGTACGCCGACGTACGGCCCGCCATGGCGCGATTTCTCGCCAACGCCTTGGTCAGCATGGCAGCCGAGCCGCCGGAACGCGACGAACCCAAGACCGGGGAGTCGTGGTTGAAGCGCATGGTGCGGCGCATCTTCGCTCCAGTCTTACGACAACGACACGCGTAGTGCATCTGCCATCTCCGCCCAAATGACGAGCGTTCGTCGGGTCGCCGTGCTGGGCGCGGGCATCATGGGTTCCGCCACCGCGTTGTTCCTCGCCCGCCGGGGCATGTCGGTGGCGTTGTTCGACATGGCAGACGCACCCATGACGGGTGCCAGCCGATGGAACGAGGGGAAGATCCACCTCGGCTATCTCTACGCCAACGATCCCTCGTTGCACACAGCCAAGAAGGTGCTGCCGGGCGGCCTGGCATTCCAAGACCTCCTTTGCGAGCTGATCGAGAGTCCGTTGGATGGAGCGGTCACAACGGCCGATGACATGTATTTGGTTCATCGTGACTCGGTGGTCTCGCTCGAGTCAGTCGGCGAGTATTTTGCCGCGGTGACGGCGCTCGTTCGGAGCGAACCGGATGCCCACCGGTACCTCGTCGACGCTTCACACGCCGAAGCGCGGCCGATTCCTGCAACGGAACTCGAAGCAATTGCCGACCCGGACGTGGTGGTGGGCGGTTTTCGCGTTGCCGAGCGGTCGGTCTCCACACACTGGGTTGCCGATCGCATCATCGCGGCACTCTGCGCCGAGCAGCGGATCGAGCAACGCCTGGCCACGCGCGTTGAGCGCGTTGCACGAGTCGACCCATCGCTCGACGGACCGTGGTACGTTTTCGCCGATGCCGGTCGGAGCGAGAAGTTCGACTGTGTTGTCAACGCGTTATGGGAGGGTCGGCTTGCTGTCGATCAGACACTCGGACTGTTGCCCGAAGC
>JBFHWR010000364.1:0-3617 GCA_041599395.1 Gemmatimonadales bacterium
CGCCAGTTGTGGACGATTTCGTCTTGGCCGTATGCCTGGCCGCGGCCAAGGTAGCTCACGGTGCGGTTTCCGTTGCCGAACCGCTTGCTGACCCGCAGGAAGCCCGATCGTACAAGGATCAGACCATTGGGATAGTGGCCCTCCTGCACGATGATCGGTTCGCGCTCGATCGGGTCGGCGGTGCTGTCCCGTACGAGCTTTTGATAGGAGGCATACCAATCGAAATCGCCGAATGTCTCGAACTGCGTGGCCCGCACGATTTCGTCCATTGCTTGGCACTTGGCGCACGAACACCCGGCGGCCGCATCGGGATGCGCCAGATGCTTCAGAATCGGCGTTTCCAGGAGATGTCGCTGAAGGTTGCGCTGCCGATACAGCTGATCGATGTGCGCCCGCAGGACCCCGTCCCGGCGCATGATGTCGCGGAGGCCCTGCCATCGAATCTCCAGCAGTTCTGCGTTCTGCTCGGCAAAGACTGTGGCCGCGCGGGGAATCCTGCCCAGGGCGGCTGTCTCACCAAACAGCTCGCCGGGGCCGAGACGTACGGTCTTCGACTTCCCGATGACGGCTGGGACATCCTGCAGAAAGATTTGCGTGTTCCCGCGAGCATCGTTGCGTGAGCCGACGTTCCGGCCGATCGGATACTCCGGGGTTGACCGAACCTCGGGTTCGCGGTGATTGGACCACAGCTGCGCGACCGCTGCGAAGATACCCTTCCTTCGCGTGGCCGCTGATGAGCGAGCCGTTATTGGGAGCGCAACCCCGGAGTCCAGCACGACGCGAACGGTTCCCGCCAACACCAGGAAAGCCGAGTTTCCATAGTCTCCCTCCCGCACCAGTACATCGCCGGGCCGGGACCGAATGAGGCGGGAGTCATTTCGGATGATTCCGGCGAGCGGTGTCTGCGCTGCGAACGCGCTGGGATCCATCCGCGAAAACGGCGGAAGCGACAGTACACGGTCGACGTCCGCCGCACTCATGCCGGGGTCGAACGGCTCGTCCCAGCGTTGTGGACGTTCGACCACCGCCACACCGAGGGAACTGAGCGTCCCGCTGGAAAGGGTCGGCGTGTGGCCGCGTACCGAAATGGTCTTGTCAGGGGTACTCATGCCCGCGCGGCGTTACGCGTCCAGTACGAGATTGGTTTTTGGGATCGAGATACATGTCAGACACGAGCCTTTCTCCGGCATCGTGTCCGGTTCCGTGAGGTACGTGACCTGTCCCTCCTTGATCGCGGTGAGACACGTGTTGCAGTTTCCGACCCGGCACCCTGCGTCCATTGCGACGCCATTGTTTTCGGCCAGCTCGAGGAGGAACGTGTCCCCCTTCCGCCAGGTGCACACTTTGTCCGATCGCGCGAACGTCACGATCAGTTCGGCCGGAGATTGGATCGCCAGCGTGCGCGTTGCGCCGGGTGACTTCTTGACGGTCGCGGGGCCAAAGGCTTCGAACCGCACGTCCGCGTCCGGAACACCCCAGTCCGAGAGGCCCTCGACCAAGGACGTCATCATCGGCGGCGGCCCGCAAATGTAGAACGCGTAATTGTTCGAGGGCAGCACCCGTTTGAGCAGGTCCACGCTCACGCGCTCTGCATGATGATAATCCTCGCCCTCGACAGCGTTCGCCCCGGCCGCGCGCGCGTTCGCAGGTTCGCTATAGCACACCTGCAGGTGGATGTTGGGATGCTCCAGGGCGATGCGTTTCAAATGATCCCGCTGAATGTGTTCGTCCCCATGCCGCACGCCATAAAAAAACCAGGTCTCGTGACGGGACCCCTGTCGCACGATGGCATTCAGCATACTGAGGACCGGGGTAACACCGACTCCCCCTCCGATCAAGACCACCGGCCGATCATTGCGCTGATCGAGGGAGAACTTCCCCGACGGGGCTATGACGTTCAGAATGTCGCCCTGCTGGACGCGATCGTGGAAGAAATTCGACGCAAGACCCGGCGGTGCATCGGTCTTCCCGCGAGGCGGGAGCGCCCGTTTGATGCTCACCCGATAGTGTTCAGGGTCATGACAGTCGGAGAGGGAATAACAGCGAACCGTCGGTTTCTCTGTAGCTTTGCCATCGGGGCCGGTCGGCTCGGCGAGTCGCGAGCCGCAAGCCCGGCAAAACCGTGCATTGGAGGGGTTGGTTTCACCACAGCTGGCACAGGGGCGAACGGACGTTCGGATGTCCAGCTCGAATGTGAGGAACTGACCCGGCTTGAAATCCGGCAACGGTCTCCCATCGTGCGGCGCGAGATAAAACGAACAGATGTCGCCACACGGGTTCTCAACCACTTTCCGTGTCACGGCGAACTTGCGATATCCAGTCCACGAGAGCTCTGCCTGTTGACGGCGTGCCGCCGCCTGGGCCCGGGACGCGTCAATGCTCTCCCGCGCTCGCTGAACGGCGTGATCGAGAATGGCCTGTGAGGCGCGCTGCCGCCGGATCATCGAGTAGAGTCCGTATCCGGCCTGCGTGAGCACGAGGCCGGCAATGAGAAAGCCGAGTAGCTGGAGCACCATGGGAGGCCTCCGACCGGGGGCTGCGGCCGCCTATCCCTTGATCTGCCGTAAGGGCTCGCGGACCTCGGTCAGCTCAGGAAAATCGCGGGAAATGGCTTCATACAGCTCGACCGCCTTCTCGTTGTCGCCGCGGTCCTGATGCGTCAGCGCCTCGCCAAACCGCGTAATCGCCTCGGCTGGGATATCACGGGACTGGCGCTGCTTCTGCGCTTCCATGGAAAGCGCCGGCAGGTCTACGTCTCGCATGAGCTTGGACGCGAGTTCGACAAGCATGTCATACATGTCCTCGCGCTTGTTCCGCACTCGCTCGGTCTCGATGATCTCGCTCGTCTCCACGTTCACGAGCCGGACGTCGATCCGAAAGTCGCCGAAGAGGTCGATGAAGCTTCCGAGCACCATGTAGCGCGCACCCACAATGTTCCCGATTTGGGCAGCCGTACTCGGGTTCACCCGGCCTGAGGCACCCAGATCCTGCTCGGCCATCAGCTCGTTGAGCACGCCTCGCTCGACGATTCGAAGCGACGCGTTTTCGGCTAGCTCCGTCATCAGGATTTGCTGCAGGCCGACCTTGAGCGCGGCAAAGTCTTGTGCGTCTTGCCCGTAAGATCCACCGTCTTCGAGCGGCAGGACGGCGATGCCGGGACGCGTGTCCTGATTCTGACCGAGAGCCGCCGGCGGCGTGGCGATCGCAGCGATCGCGACGAGAGCAATGAAAGAGCGCGTACGCATACGAACCTCCTCTGGCGATGCCAAGATCGTCGAAGCAATCCACCACCGCGGCCCGTCACTCCCACACGCAACAAGAATGCAAAACCGCCGCCGATGTGCAAGTAATTGGGCCGATACCCGGCGAAAAAAGCGGGATTGGGTGGCACGGGGTCGGTCCGCTATTGCCGTCCGGCACGATCGCGTGATACCTTCGACTAACCTCCACGACTCCGTGCCCATGCCGAGTTCAAATCGAACACCCGTTGGCCGGCTCCTGATCTGCGTTGCAGCCTTCGTCTGCCTCTTTCCAGCACTGGCCTGTAACAGGGGCGATTCGTCGGGAACCGAACGCGCCAGCACTGGGGCCGTCCAGGAAAACCCCAATTTCACCGC
>JBFHWR010000365.1:0-3598 GCA_041599395.1 Gemmatimonadales bacterium
CGTCATCCGGGCTGATCTCGTGCTCGATGCGGTCGCGTTTGGCGCAGGCCGGGAGGTGGCAAGGACGCCGGACGAGGTCGTATGGCAGGGAACGGCCCCGGGACTGCGCTTCCTCGCGTCGTATCATATCGACCCTGGGCCGCCACGACGATTCACGCTGGGCACGGCGGTGTTCTACGAGTCCGTCATTGGGCGCATCTATTTCCTGCCAGTGCGGTTCGTGCATCGCCGAGGCGTACCCTTTATGGTTAGCCACATGCTGCGGCCTACATTGGTGGGGTGACGTGGTACGGGAGATGCTCAACGTTCATCTGCACCTGGTACGACGCTGGCTGATTTCCGTACCGTTGGTCTTACTCCTCGCTGCGGCGGTACATCTCGATTGGCATGCTGCGCGCCCGGTACACACCCGGCTAGCGCTCGGCTTGCCGTATCATTGGCTGCTGGCCGTTCCGCTGTTTGCCGGCGCCGCGGTGTACGTGGGGAAGAAGTGGCCTCGAAGGAGTTGGACCGCGAGTGCCGTAAACATCATGCTTGCCCTCGCGCTTGGCCAGCCGATTGTGTTGCTCGGCGAAATGCTGATGAATAGGCTGCCGATTTCCCACGCCCTCGACGGTCCTCGATGGACCGCATTTGCGGAGTTCACGGCGGCGGGGTTCCTGACCTACCTCGTTGTGATGGGGATCCTTCTGAAACGGCGGCAAACCGGTGCACGCCGAGACGGGGGGGGGCGGCGATTCAGTGTGATGCAGCCGTTCCCCAATTTACCGTACAGGACGTGCTGCAGACATCCGAGTATTACCGAGACGTGCTCGGCTTCCAGATCAATGGCTATTGGCAGTCACCGCCAGTCTTTGCGATTGTATCACGCGACAACGTTGAAGTATTCTTCAATCGTGGCGATCAATCCACGGTCCGAGCAGGCCGTGCGCACGGAGGATATGACGTGTACGTCCGCATCCACGGTGTGGAGGCGCTGGCCGCAGAATTGCGCGCGCAAGGCGCCGACATCCTGGAGGGTCCTGTCAGCCGTGTGTACGAGCAGCGCGAACTCGTGGTCAGAGATTGCAATGGGTTGGTCTTGGCGTTTGGAGAGGACATTACCGGTGCGTGGGATAACAAGCAAACGCACCCGACCGCGCGCCGGTAAGGTGCCGAGGCGTCAGGCGGCACGTCACACGACCATGGAGCCCGTCTAAGGTCCAGAACCGAGAGGCGTTCATTGACCGATACCTCTACCGCCCCGGGCGCGGGCATTCAAATCAAGGCTGCCGTGCCGACCTTTCTGGTACCGGACGTCGCGGCCACGGCGCGCTGGTACGCGGACCATCTGGGTTTCCGCACGGCGGGCACATTCCCAAAGCAGGAGCCCTACGCCTACGCCAGTCTCCAGCGGGACGGGGCGGAGATCATGCTCCTCTCGTTGCCTGGCTATGAGAAGCCCGATCTCTCGGGTAAGCGGCCGGCGGGACTCTGGGACGCGTATCTCCGCATGAACGGGGTGCATGCGCTGTACGAGACGGTCCGCGAGGAGGCGTTTGTCCAGATGCCGCTCAAGCATCAGCCGTACGGGGACTGGGAGTTCGAGGTGCGCGACCCCAATGGCTACGTGCTCGTGTTCGGCGGTGCGTAGCGACGCGTGCGACACGTGCCGCCTAACCGGCGCTTGTTCGTCCTCCGCTTGTGGCGAAAATGCGTCTATGTGGGCCGACGAGTGATCCGCTTTGAGTCGAGATACGAGCCTGCAGCTATCGGGCGGACGGCAACCTGCCCGCAGGTATTTCACACGACGTTTGTACGGCGCCATTACGCGCATTCACAGGTCTCATGACGAGCAGAGCCACCCCCTCCCGTCCGCTTGGGGACGATCCGTCCCGTTCATATGCATCTCAGATCGATCGCTTCTCCCAGTTTGCGGAACCTGAACTGCGACGCGTCATGCGTGACCTCGTGCGCCCTGGTGAGAAGGCCACGGTGGATCTCGGATGCGGTACGGGTCTCGGAACCAGGTGGCTCGCTGAGCAGGTGTCAGGTAATCGCCTGGTCATAGGTGTCGACCTCTCCGCTCCGCACCTGCGTGGTGCCCGGCGCTCTTACTCCGGTCCGTTGGTTCAAGCCGACGTCAGCAACCTGTGCTTACGCGCGCAGAGCGTCAGTTTTGTGTGGTGCTGCAATACCATCAACCACGTGGCCGAACCAGCGCTTGTGCTGGCGAACGTTGCAACGATTCTTTCACCGGGTGGGCGGATCGCACTAGCCCAAAGTGCGGTCTTGCCGGACATGTATTTTGCGTGGGACTCCCATCTCGAGGAGCAAGTCCGCACCGCTTGTCACGCCTACTATCGCGAAAAGTACGGGCTGTCCCACGAGGACACGACCGGGGTTCGAGGCGTGTTAGGGCTGCTTCAGCGCGCGGGATTTCATGACGTTCGCGTTCGTACGCACGTTATTGAGCGCACCCAGCCCCTCACTTCGGTGGATCGGGCGTACTTTCTCGAGACAGTCTTTGCCGGCTACTGGGGTACCAAGGTCGCACCCCACATGTCCGCCGAGGCATTGGAGGAACTCACCGATCTCACCGACCCGGCATCATCGTCCTTTTGTCTCGACCGACCGGATTTTCACCACGTTCAGACGCTTACCGTCTTCCAAGGCGCCGTCTAACGGGCGAGTGTACGTGGCGGAGGTGAACGAGCGCTTTTCTTCTCGGTCCGCACCAGGCTGCCGCGCTGGCTCAGCACGGGGGGTGGCTCCGTCTTACCCCCGTCACTCACGGCGGTTACCGTTCGAACGACGCAATAACCCGACATCGCTGACCATGGACGAATTGCTCGAAGCATCTGCAACGGAATTGGCTCATCAGATCCGGCACAAGAACGTTTCGTCTTTCGAGGTTGTCCAAGGGTGTCTGGGTCGGATCGCCGACGTCGATGCCAGACTCAACGCCATGGTCACCCCGATCCCGGATACAGCTCTCGAGGAGGCGCAGCGAGCGGATGAGGCTTTGGCGCGCGGCGAGATCTTCGGTCCGCTGCATGGCGTGCCGATGACCATTAAGGATGCGTTCGAGACGGCGAACGTGCTGACAACTGCCGGTACGAAAGGGTTATCTACGTATAAGCCAACGCGGGACGCAACAGTCGTTGCGAAGCTTCGTGCCGCCGGCGCCATCTTGCTCGGCAAGACCAACACACCCGAGATCACACTGCGGTTTTCAACGGACAACTTCGTGTGTGGGCAGACGAACAATCCGTACGATCTGGCGCGGATCCCTGGTGGCAGCAGCGGGGGCGCCGCGGCAATTGTCGCGGCAGGCGCTTCGCCATTTGACATAGGAAGCGACACCGGGGGAAGCATTCGGATCCCAGCGCACTGTTGTGGCGTAGCCGCGATCAAACCAACGATGGGACGCGTGTCCCGCGCCGGGCACATTCCCTTTCAGGAATTCGGGGCGAGTGAAGCGCTCACGCAGGTCGGTCCCATCGCGCGCTCGGTGGAAGACCTCGTTGTGCTGTTGCGGCTCGTCTCCGGCGCCGACTGCCGTGACCCGTCCATCGTGCCAATGCCACTCGGCGACCCACAGCTCGTGGACGTAACC
>JBFHWR010000366.1:0-3597 GCA_041599395.1 Gemmatimonadales bacterium
CGAGGGTTGAGGGGAATATTGGCGATTGGCGATTGGCGATGGGCGATTGGCGATGGGAGAACTAGTCGTCTCGCGTCTCGCGCCCCGCGTCAGGGTGGGGTGGGGCGGGGCGGGGAGGTGAGCGGAGAATGAGCGGCGCTGCCGTCATTTTGTTGGCCTCGGTGATTGCGCCATCACCCGCTCGAGCACAAACCGACGACGGATCAGCGCTGACCATATCGTTGATCACGGTGGCGCCGGGTTCCAGGTCTTGGGAGATGTTTGGTCACAACGCCATCCGTGTACACGATCGCAGCCGGGGGACGGACATCTCCTACAACTACGGTATGTTCAGCTTCGAGCAGGAAAACTTCATCCTCCGGTTTGTACAGGGCCGCATGCTGTACTGGATGGCTGGGATCGACACGCCAGGTATGCTTGCGTGGTACAGTCAAGACAACCGATCGATTTGGGAGCAGGAGTTGAATCTCCTGCCCTCACAGGCTGTTGAGCTACGTGCTTTTCTCGAGTGGAACGCGAAGGACGAGAACGCGTACTATCGCTACGATTATTTCTACGACAATTGCTCCACGCGCATTCGCGACGCGATCGATCGTGCTATCGGGGGCCGCCTGCGACGGGCGACGGAGAACATGCCGGCAGGCCTCACGTTTCGTCGTCACACGCAACGACTGACCACGGGGAACCCTCTCCTGTACAGCGGACTCTTGTTGGGGCTCGGAACCCCGGTTGATGGCCCGATTTCCGCCTGGGAGGAAATGTTTCTACCCGGTGAGTTGATGGAACACGTGCGTAATGTGGACGTCGTGGCGGCGGACGGCAACGCGGTTCCTCTCGTGCGTTCGGAGCGGCTGGTGTTTGAAGGCACGCGCCCCCCCGAGCGCAACACCCCACCCGCATGGCTCCTCTACTATCTATTGGTTGGCGTGGCTCTCGGGGCGTCGATCGTGTGGTTGCGCCCCACAGACAACCCGCGTCGCGCAAAACGCATCGGGTTCTCCGCCGTGGCCGGAACGTGGACGTTTCTGTCGGGAGCTGCAGGGTTCGTGCTGTTGGGCCTCTGGACGCTCACCGATCACTCGGCGGCGTATCGCAACGAAAACCTGTTCATTGCGAGTCCAATTGCGCTGCCACTTGCAGCGTTCATGTTTCTCGGACTGCATCGCCTTCGGTCTGCGGGGCGCGCCGCTCGCTGGCTGGCGATGGCGCTTGCAGCGTCATCATTGATTGGTCTGGTGATTCAGATTCTTCCCGGTTTCGATCAGGTGAACGGCCAACTCTTGGCGCTTGCGGTGCCGGCAAATCTGGGCGTAGCCATTGCCGTTGTGGGCGCGAAGCGGGAGTCGAACGGCGCCGAGTGGTGAATGGAGAATGGAGAATAGAGAATGGAGCGGGCGTCTGGAGTTGGATCCCCCTCTAGCTCCTAACCCCTCATTCTGACCTAACACCTAACACCGAACACCGAACACCCATTCATGCTCCCTCGCCTTCTGATCGGATTTGCGATCGCATCGACCTGGTTACCGACGCATGCCCTCGCCCAGGACGTGCCCATTCTCAGCGCGCGCGCCCGGGTGCGGGTGTGGGGTGACGGGCTCGCCGATGAAGGGTTGGTCGCGCGCCTGTTCAAGGTTGACGGGGACACGCTCCATCTGTTCGCTGACAGCGCTCGGCCACGCGCCTTGCCAATTCACTCTTTGCGACGTTTCGAGCTGAGTCGCGGGCGAAATCGGTGGCTGACCCTGGGCATACCGGTGCTGGGCGCAGGCGCGGGCGCGGTCATCGGACCGCTGTTGACCACCGACGAGTTGCTCTGTCGGGAAGAAATTGCAGAACCGCGGGTGTGCGCGAAGGAGACCCCGGACGCGGTGGTGGGAGCGGCGGCAGGTTTTATTCTCACCGCGGTGCTCGTCAATGTGTTCGTGAAAGAGCGCTGGGTCGGAATTCCGCTCGACCAGTTGGCGATCTTACTGGACAGGCAGCGTTTCGGTGTCAGCGTGACGGTGGGGCTCCGTCGCTAGCGGCCGGTCCGGCTACGCTACGGCTTGATACTCGACTCGGCCCCGGTTCCATGGCTCCTGAGGACCATGACGACCCCTTCCTTCGTCACGACCTTGGCCATCCCGCCAGGCACGGAGCGCGCAAGCCACGCTTGGTCACCGTCCGTCGTCTGGATATGCACCGCCCGGATTTCCCCCGCGGGTACGCTCACGGTCACTCGACCCAACGACTCCGCTGACTTGCAGACTTCATCGGCGATCAACTCGCTCCGAGCGGGGCGCATGGCGAGTGAGTTCTGCAGGGCCTGGCCGGTAAGCCGCTGAGCGGGCATCCCCGGCATCACGAGGACCATCTCCTTCACGTCCGAGTTATCGAAGATGCGACCGGCGGAGACGGTCTGCGTCACCATCGTACCCCGGGGATTGAAGATCTGCATTTCGTAGCGATGGTAGACCTTATCATCGATCCGCTCGTCGCCGACATTGGCGAATCGCATTGAATCGACCCCTTGCTGGCCCGACAACCCAAACAGAATCCATTCACCGACATCGATGACGGCTATGCGGTCGCAGACATCGTCCAGCGACTGCGCGATCAGCGTGGCGGGTAGTGAGCAGGTAGCGAACATGATGAAAGAGGCGACGGCCTTGTGCATGGACTGGTCTCCGTTCGGGTGCTGAATTCGTTGACGCGAATCACAATATCAACAGGCGTGGCACCGGAAACAATGCCGTGGCGTACAGCGTCAGGTGGGCGGGAGTCACGCTGTTCGGCCATCACCCGGGGCACCTCCCGGTGGTGCTTTCGGTCGCGGGCCGGCGCTGATAGATTGTCGCCGCCTCAGCGAGTACGGGTTCGACGGTCGCTGCCACGGGTACGAGCGGTTTCCACGCGGGTTGCAAATCGTCAGAGGAGGATGTGACACCATGTCTCAACCACAGAGCTTTGCGAACCATCGACGTTTTGTTCCGATGTTTCACTTCGTCGCAGGGTTCCTGTTTCTCGCCAATCTCGTCTTCGCGGTGTACCACCTGATCCGGGCGTTCGGGTTGGCGAGCCTGATCAATCTGTTGACGGCGTTCGCCCTCATCCTGCTGTTCCTCTTTGCGCGTACGTTTGCGACTGGCAATCAAGATCGCGTCATACGTGTTGAGGAGCGCCTCCGGATGGAACGACTGTTCTCGGAGCCCCTCAAGTCGCGGATCTCGGAGTTCACGATCCCCCAGTGCGTGGGGCTACGGTTCGCGAGTGACGCCGAGCTGCCGGCGCTTGCACAGCGCGTATTGGATGAGAAGATCGACGACAGGGAACAGATCAAGAAGCTGATCCAGAACTGGCGCCCCGACACCGACCGCGTGTGATTGGATCACGCCGCAACGACCGATGAAGAGCAGCGCGCTCATCACGGGCGCCTCGGCTGGCATCGGCGCTGCGTTCGCCCGGCGGTTGGCGAGGGACGGCTTTGATCTGACCCTCGTTGCGCGGCGTGCGGCCCGGCTGGAACAGCTTGCCGCTGAATTGCGGGATCGACACGCGACGGCGGCTTCCGTCGTCACGGCAGATCTAGCACAGGCGGACCACGTTCGGCGGGTCGCC
>JBFHWR010000367.1:0-3596 GCA_041599395.1 Gemmatimonadales bacterium
CAAACCATCTGCAAACCAACATTGGCCACTGATCTCGCAGATGCTCGCTGATCAACACGGATCGTTTGGCAAGGGTATCGGAGCGATCCGCGACGATCTGTGCCAATCTGCGTAATCTGTGGCTCCGAGTCCTGCTCTGGCAGAGATGGATCCGCGTTCATTTCCTTTCATCAGCGTAATCTGCGGCCCACCATCATCGATGCTAAAAGTCAATTTTCGCCGTATACACATCTGCCTCGAACTCGGTGAGCGTCAACAGCAGCCGATCCCCGAACACCGTCATCCAAAATGCAACCGCGCGTCCTGGATCATCGAGCAACACGACGGGGCGGATCGGTCCGCCCTCAGGAGCGACGGCGTACACCGTCTGTTCACCCGACGTACTGAACCCCAAGAAATAGATCGTCGTCCCATCTGCGCTCCATTCCGGCCCTTGCACATTGTAGAGCCCGTGTTGGGACCCGTCCACGACCAACGCGATGTCGCCGCTCGGTGTGACAGTTGAGATCTGTGTGACTGCTGACGCGAACGCCACGCGCCGGCCGTCCGGAGACCAACGGGGAGGGGTATTCACCGCCTCGGAGAGACGGGTTGGCTCGCCCCACGCACCTCCGCGCCTGTCGCGCGCTATCAGGCTGATGCCACCGCCCTCTGGCCCCAACGTCAGATACACAAGGCGATTCCCATCCGGCGAAAAGGACGGGTGCAGCTCCTCTTCCGGGCCATCCGACAGACGTTGCTCCGCTGTGCCGTCGCGCCCGATGATGAAGAGATCCCGAGTGCCGTGGCGCATCGAGTAGAACAGGATCTCCTCTCCGTCAGGCCCAAAATCGGGATGGAAGTCGTCGCCTTGATCGGTGGTGATGCGCCGAGCCTCACCACCCGCGGCCGGCATGATATAGAGGTCCTGGTTACCCTCTCGGTCGGAATCGAACGCGAGCCAGCGCCCGTCCGGCGAGACCCCGTGGTTCTCGACCAGCTCGTTCCCCTGGAGCACCGGCTCGGCGGTGCGCACCGAGACGACGCCAGTCGTCGGCAGGGTGACACTCCAAAGGTTACTCCGGAAGATGAGCCGGGAGTACACGGCGGTCCGACCGTCTTGCGAGAGTGAGACGCCATGTGGCTCGAGCCCGGTCGAAACCCGCCTCGGCGTGCCTGTCGGTCGGGATTGCCGGTCCAATCGTTGCAAATAAATGTCACGCGGTCCATCTCTGTTGGACACGAACAGAAGATGGCGCCCGTCGGGCAACCACACCGGGCTCAGGTTCATCCGCCCGTCATCAATTATCGGTGTGGCTTCACCACTCCCGCGATCCGTAATCCAAATGGCTGACGGCGCAACGTTCCCGGGCACAAAGGGATCCAAGAAATCGAGGTTTCCCGCTACAAAGGCCAAGCGCTTGGCATCTGGGGACCACGATACCGAGTGGATGTCTCTTGCTTCACCAGTATTCAGGTTCACCGTCTCCCCGTTCTCGAGGCGACGTGCGAAGAGGCTGTCGGCCGCAGTTCGGAACGCCAGCCACTCACCGCGCACCGACTCGACGTATCCGTTCTCCAGCAACACGGTTGCGGCGCCGCCGAATCGGGGAAGCACGTACGTTGTACCATATTCCGCCGCCCGCTTCCCGTATCGGGGTGTCCCGGTCTCCTCTGCGAACGCGATCGTGCTGCCGTCCGGCATCCAGCGGGGCAGGAATTGAAGGCCAGGCCGATCCGCCGTAAGCGCGATGGGTCTCCCACCCGAGAGATCACGTACGAACACCTCGGTGTCCATCCCTAACCCTGAGGTGTACACCAGTTCATCCCCGTCCGGCGCGACTTGCGGCAGCATCTCCGGCTCGGGACCACGGGTGACTTGTCGTATCTCAGACAGCATCATGGTGCGCGAGCCACCGCGGAGCGACGTCCAGCCCAGGAATCCGAGGATTGCGGTTGCCACGGTAACGCCCGAGATGACGGCAACACGCGCAACCGGCACCGAATCGCGGGCAGTGGCCACCGACCGCTTCGTGGTTGGTGTCATCACCTCAGTCGTCGAGAGCGCGGCATCCAGGTCGTGTAGCATCGCGTCCGCCGTTTGGTATCTGTCCGCCGGCCGCTTTTCCAGGCACGTGAGGACGAACTGGTCCAGCACAGCGGGTATTGCTGGACGAAGCTCGCTCGGACGCCTGGGGTCTTCGGCAACGTGTGCCCCCAGTATCTGCTGCGCGGTTGTGCCGGTGAATGGTGGGCGACCAGTCAACAACTCGTACGCCATCGCACCAATGGCGTAGATGTCCGCTCGATGATCGACGTGGGGATCGGCCACTGCCTGCTCGGGCGCCATATACGCTGGCGTGCCCAGAGCTACTCCAGCAGTGGTCAGCTCCTGTCGTCCCGTCGCTTCGCTCACCGCTTTTGCAACGCCAAAGTCTGTCACCAGCGCGTGACGCTCGGAGAGCAGGACGTTGTCTGGCTTGATATCGCGGTGTACGACGCCGTGCTTGTGCGCGTGGGCCAGCGCATCGACCACATCGTGGAGGAGCCGCACGGCTTCCGGGACGGGTAGCTCGACTTCCTTTTCCAACTTCTCACGGAGTGAGTGGCCTTCCTGGTAGGGCATCACGTAGTAGAGGAATCCGTCGGCTTCGCCCGAATCGTGCAGCGGCAAGATGTGCGGGTGGTGGAGTTGCGCCGCGATCTTGATTTCGCGGAGGAACCGCTGTGAGCCGAGCGACGCAGCAAGGTCAGGCCGTAGGACTTTGACCGCGACCTTCCGCTCGTGCTTGAGGTCCGTGGCGAGATAGACGGTCGCCATGCCACCGGCTCCGAGTTCCTGCTCGATGGCGTAGCGGTCGGCGAGGGCGGTCTTCAGCCGCTCAAAGGTTTCAGCCACGAAGGCTGCTCCCAGAGGGGGGTAGCCTAACGATAGAGGCCGTGGCCGGGCGTGGCCAGAGTCGTGGTCAGGTCGCGCCAGTAGATGACAGCGGACTCGCGGGGATGCCGAGTGCACCTGCAAACCAACAGGGGCCACAGATCTCGCAGACGCGCGCTGGTCAACCGGATGGTTTGGGAAGGGTATCGGAGCGATCCGCGACGATCTATGTCAACCTGCGTAATCTGTGGCCCCGGACTGCAGAACCGGGGGCTGCAGGCTCTTTCCCTCGCTGCTCGCTGCGCTCGCAGCATTCGGGTCGAGTCCTGCCGAACAATGTGCAGGCCTTTCGCCTGGCCGCCTGTCCGTCCGACCGCCTGTCCGCCCGAACGCCTGTCCGCCCGTCGTGACCGCTCGCCCTCCTGTCCGCCAGTCGTTTCCCCAGCTCTCGCCAAGATCTATCTGTGCCTATCTGCGTGATTAGTGACCCCGCAATACGCCGTTGACGGTCAGTTGACGGGGCTCGGCTACCATCGCGCTTGCAGACAGGGGCGAGTGGCAGATGACGACCATGCCACACCCGGCATGGTGGCTCTCAGATGACAGATGGCTCGCTCCAAGTTTTAGGAGGCTTCGTACAGGCTATGCGTTACGCCACACGCGCCGGCGAGGTCCCGGCGCCACCCGCTTATGGGCATGGATCGGAGGACGCACGTCGTTGCCCTCGCGAGATCTGGTC
>JBFHWR010000368.1:0-3580 GCA_041599395.1 Gemmatimonadales bacterium
CCAGGTCGGCACCGGGGTCCCCGTCACGCAGCGTTTCGTGCGCGTTGCGATACGCGTTGAGGACCCGCAAGACGCGGAGTCCCTGTGCTGGACGAGTCATGTGCGCGCCCAGCAACTTGAGCAGCATCGTGACCCGCACCGGCAATTGCCGATACAGAGTTCCGTCGACATCGAAGACGACCGCCTCGAGACGGGAGGCATCCACGGGGAACGACGCTCGCTTGGCCATCACACCGTGGAAGGCCGCAAGAATCGCGCTGGATTCGAAGCCCACTCCCACCCGGGGCCCGTCGCGCCATTGAGTTTTCGCTGGCACAAACGCGCCAAGGCCTCACCAAACGGGAGACTGCACGTCAGGCCGGGCGACACAGCGTTCAACACGTGCACGGCACGCTCCGTCTCGCGCACGAGGATATCGTCAACCAGCTGGCCCTCTCGGTTGACGAGCTGTGCCCGGTTGCCGGCAAAGGAGCGAACGAGATCCCCGTGCGCCAACGTCGGAATCAATTCGCGCGCTTCTCGCCAGATGGCCTTGAGACGGAGGCTTTTCTCCACTTCGCTCCTGATCAGGGAACGGAACCGGGCTTGGAGCAAGAGCCGATAGAAACCGGGCCAGGACAACGTATCGATGACATCACGCAGGTTGACGCCGTGGAATGCGTACGCTTCCCGACCGAACGCCAACATCGCGCCGGGGCCCAGCAATACCCTCCCGTCCACCCGCATCGATGCGTGAACGCCGAGGAACGGGAAGGCGAGATCCGGAGCAGCGTAAATGTGCCCCCGCACGAGGCTGCGCCGGTCCGGCTTGAGCTCGGCGTAATAGCCGCGAAACGGAATGACCTTGAGGTCCTGCGCCAGCCCCCTGGCCAACCGATCTGCCTGCAGACCGGCACAATTGACCAGCCCCTGTGCCCGAAACGTCCCAGCCGACGTACGCACCTCGACCTCGCGGCTCTGTCCACCGTTCAAGGAATGGTCATGCACTGATTTGATGTGCACACCGTAGGTGACCGCCGCTCCAGCAGCGACTGCGTCGCCCATGAGACGGCGGACAAACGCCTCTGCATCGAAGCTGGCACCTTCGGGCGCATGCAGCGCGGCGGCGCCGCGTGCATGCGGCTCGATCTCCGTCAGTTCCTGTCGATCCACCAACCACGCTTGCACGCCATTCTCGTCCGCACGCCGCTTGAGCTCAACCAGAACGGGTTGCCGCTCCTCGGACGCCGCCACGACGAGAATTCCGTTCTGGATCATCGAGACACCGCGTTCCTGACAGTACGCGCGCAGTCGGCGGCTTCCCTCGACGCAGTACAGCGCTTTGGTGCTTCCGGGCTTCAGATTGTAGCCGGCATGGATCACGCCGCTGTTCCGCCCGCTCTGATGCACTGCCGGTCCAAGCTCTTTGTCGAGGACAAGCACGCGGACGCCGAACTTGGCGAGATGGTATGCGGTGCTGGCGCCGACGGCGCCTGCACCGATGACGATGACGTCAGGCTCTGAGGTGGGACTGGAGGGAGGCATGTGGGCACGAAGCCGGCGCTCGACGCGCTAGGCTGCGGACTCTAGGTACCCCACCGCCGCATCGTCGACTCGGAATCTCCGAACCGCACGTCCGGCCCATCCAGCAGCTCGCGGGCGGCGGTGACGACGTTGTCGGTGTCCGGATAATACAGCCGTTCCAAAGGGCCGCTCGTGGGCGCCGGCGCGTCCGCCAAGGTCACACGCCGGGCCGGCGCACTCAACGCCGCCGGAATCGTCTCCGCAACGCGCGCAACGATTTCGCCGGCCATTCCACAATTCGACCAGTCGCCATCGACGACGAGCAACCGCCCCGTGCGTTGGACCGACTCGAGAATCACCTGTGGATCAATGGGATTGAGAACGCGGAGATCGATGATATCGCACGACGCCCCGGATTCGGCCAGCTTGTCGGCGGCCTCCACACACAGTTTCGTGCTGTATCCGCTGGCCACCATGGTCAGGTCGGTACCCGCCCGAAGCCGTCGCGGCCCTTCTTCCCGCAGATCGAGCTCGACGATCGGACCGAGCGCTTCTTCCTCTTCGTAGAGCCAGCGATCGTCAACGTACAGCACGGGATCGTCGCACAGGACACTTGCAATCAGGAGGTCGCGCGCGTCCCCCGGTGTCGCCGGCATCACGACCCGGAGCCCGGGTACGTGCGCAAACCAGGAATGCAGCGCCTGCGAATGCTGTGCGCCCTGCTCGCCCCCGCGGTTGATGATGCCGCGGATCGTCAAGGGAACGGCAACGTCGCCGCCAAACATGTGTCGCCACTTTGCCGCCTGCGTGACGATCTGGTCCGTCGCCAGCAACATGAAATCCACGCGGGGATGAATGACGATGGGCCGGTAGCCACACAGCGCAGCTCCCAGCGCCGCGCCGGTCGTGGCCAACTCCGATACGGGCGTGTCGATCACCCGATCCTTCCCGAACTGCTTGTCGAGATCGGTCATCGAATTACCGACGTACCACGGGCTCCAGAGCCCCTGCCCGATCGTGAACGCCTCTGGATACGTCTCGAGGAGGTATTGAAAGGCTTCGCGAATGGCGATGCCGTACGGAGTCGTCTTGTCCACTTGGGTCATGCCTCTCTCACCTGCGCGGCGTCGCGCCGGCCACCGTATACACGGTCGAGTAATGCCTCGTCGGCGGGGAACGGATCCCGATCCGCCCTGTCCCATGCTTTCTGCGCCTCGGCCTGCGCGTCGGCCCTCATACGTTCCGAATCCTCCGGTCCGATCACGCCGCTCGCGACAAGCGCGGCCGCGAGCCGGCCAATCGGATCGCGCAGCTTCCAAGTGTGCAGGTCGTCGCTCCGCCGGACACCGACATCGAGGTCGTCCCGCGGTCCCACGTGGCCCCGCCACCGGTAGGTGACGACCTCGAGGAACTGCGGACCCTGCCCCGCCCGCATGGCCGTCACGGCCCGGTCCGCCGCGTCGGCAACCGCCACGACGTCATTGCCGTCCACGCGCTGCCACGGAACGCGATGCGCTTCAGCAAACCGGCTGACCGAATCGTGCGGCTGCCGAAGACCGATATGCAGATGGCTCGAAAAAAAGTTGTTCTCGCAGACGAAGAAGACCGGTAGCTGCCGAACGGAGGCCAGATTCAACGACTCGTGGAATCCTCCCTCCTCGGTCGCGCCGTCGCCGAAAAACGAGACCGCAACGGCACCGCCCCCGTCCATTTGTGCGGCGAGACCGGCACCAACGGTAATGGGAATCGTCGCGCCAACAATCGGTACGGTCCCAAACAACCCGCGCTCCATGTCGATCAGGTGCATCGAACCACCCATGCCGCGAGAGGCCCCGGTGTCCTTGCCCTGGATCTCAGCCATCAGTCTGTCCAGGCTGCCACCCAAGGCGAGGTAGTGTCCATGCGATCGGTGCGCCCCGAACACGCGGTCTCCCGCGTTGAGATGACGCATGACACCAACCGGAACGGCCTCCTGACCGATCGTCAAATGACAGGGACAGCGTATGCGGCCCGCGGTCACCATGTCTCCGATCGTCTCTTCGGCGGCCCGGATCTGATGCATGGTGCGCAACGCGTC
>JBFHWR010000369.1:0-3577 GCA_041599395.1 Gemmatimonadales bacterium
AACACGATGGCGAGCGGAACCGTCATCGCAACACCGAGCACACCGGCCTTGAAATTGACGTCCGGTCGCTCCACCGCCTTCAGACCGTGCGCGGCCGATACGCCGACGGCCCACACGAAAATCACCGCGGCCAGGACCGACACGACCACCCCGTTTCCAGCAAACTCCAAACCGTACAGCATGACGAGGACGTCGCCTCCAAACACGATCACCGCACCGCAGAACACCGCCATTCCTACACTAACGACAATCGTCGACCGCAGCGTGACCGGCCACAGGGCTTTGCGACCGCCCGACGCCACTGCGCGCGCGCTTTGTGGCCCAACGAGGTTTGCGAGCCCTAGAACGAACGGATTCGAAAGCGTCACAACGGTCATACAAGCAGCGAACACGCCGGTTGCCCGCGAATCCAACGCAACCGCCAGAACCCAGAGGAGGCCAAACCGACTCACCCAGTTCGTCATCTGACCGCCGAGATCCCAGCTGCCGAGTTTCACGCTGCGGCGTACCTCGAGCAATACGCGGTCACGCGCCAGTGTGAAGCTTCGCCGCGTAACGAAAAGCCATCCCAATCCAGCCAGTCCCGATGCGAGCCCCGTAATGCCGAGCGCCGAGACGGCCGACAGCGCACCTACGAGCGCCAACACGACGAGTCCTCCAACCTGAACGGTCGCGTAGACGACGTCGATGCCAATCGCTCTCCCCATGTGGAGATGTGCAAAGCACACTCGGCGGCCGAACTCACGCAGCAGTACGAAGGGAATCACGACCATGAGGGCCCACGTTGCAGGGGCTGCATCTTCCGGTCCCAGTCCTCGACGCAACGCGATGCTCAACCCGGCGAGACATATCATCGCGAACACGGACAACGCGGCATAATGGGTCAGCAGCGTGCCAGCGTACCGCGCGCGGTCATCTCCGTCGAGTCGGTTGCCGTATACCACGTATGGCAGGGAAATCAGCGATTCCTGCATGATCGCGATAAAGAAGAGAACCGCAAGCGCGAGCGAATACACGCCCAGCTCCTCGGCGCCGCCAAACCGGCCAATGAGCACCGCCGCAATGAAGCTCGTGGCGCTGACGACCGCTTGATCCAATAACGCCAGCGAACCTTCTTGCTTCATCGAATTCCACGAGCGGAGCAGACGCGAAAGCACCGTACGTGAAGGAGGCGGCGCGCCCGGGCGGCGCGGCACTCGTATGTCGGTCACCTACGCCGCCTTGTCAGGAAGCGTCCTGATCACCCGAAGGTCGACTTCCACCGACACCGCCTGACGAATGAGGTCCACCCCAACGAGAACACGGTGTCGCCCATGTACCTCCACGATGCGTCCTTCGACCCCCGCAAACGGCCCCGACACGATCTTCACCCGGTCCCCCTCGTTCGCGTATGGTTCTCGTCCGACCAGTTCCGGATGACGCAACAACCGCTGTACCTGCTCGATCTCGCTCGGCGGAATCGCGACCGGTGTGCCGCCCACTCCCACCAGACGCACCGTCCCGTCTGCCTTCAAGACACGGAGCCGATCCGCCAGATGAATGCGTACAAACACGTATCCCGGGAAAAGCGGTTGCGCGACGGTCTTGCGGCGATCCTTCCATTCACGGACCTCACGACGCAGCGGTAACCAATGCTCGACGTCGCGTTCGGCGAGCTGCGCTGCGACCTTCTTCTCAAAACGCGACCGCGTATAGACAGCGTACCACTCGGGACCATCGGGATGAGCCTTCGTCGGTCTCCTAACGATCTCATCCATTACTGCAACTCCGTCTGCGCGTCGAGGACCGTTGAAGGTCGCGCGTGCTGCGACATCGCTCGTCTCCGACCGCTACCCCTAGCCCGCACATTCGCCGCATGCCGTTCCGCCGTTTCATCAAATACCTTGCGGAGAAACCGGCACGCCTGCTCTTGATCGATGTTGGGACCGGACCCGCCAACGGGAGTCCGGAAAAATTCCGTCATAGCGGTACCAAGCCGGCGCGCCGTTTCCCTGGGACCGGCCGGTTCGACCAACGTGACGCGTCTCGAATCCGTTGCGGACTGTGCAACCGTCCGGGCTCCGCCGTGCGCCAACACGATGGTGGGGGTGCCTGCCAGCATCGCTTCAGCGAGCGCCACGCCCCCCTCCTCCCGCAACCCGGTAAAGACCACCGCGGCGGCGTCAGCCAGTAGTTCGAGCACGCGTTCCCGGGGGACGTTCCCCAGAAAGCGAACGCGGTCGGCCACGTTCAGTCGGCGGGCCAAACGCTCCAGCGCCGGTCGCTCGGGGCCGTCACCTACCATCACCAGCTTCAGATCTCGCGGGGTGTGCGCCAGGGCGCAAATCGCCAGTCGCGGACCTTTGCGTGATTCCAACTGTGACACGTAGAGGATGTGCGACTGCCGTTCCCGGGTTGCCACCTCATCGGGGATGTCGGTGAACAGCACGTGGTTCAGCAGCGTCGTCGTTGACCGGAGACGAGCCGGGAGTTTCCGCAACGTCTCGTCGTTCTGCGCGATCCGAGTCGTGACACCGCTCCACGTTCGCCGCGTCGCGGGAAGCATCGCGGACAACCGAACACAGATTAGGTCCACGATTTCCGTTATGACGCCCCGCCATCCCAACATGATCCATAGTCGGAACGGTGTGGTGACGGCCCCGCCCACCGGTCCCCACACCGATGGGATATCAAAACCACGAACCGGTGAGGGGAGCCAATAGGTCGAGAATGTCACATGATGGACAAAATCAAACGGCTGCCGTCGGTGGAGGCGGTGCGCAACCTTCTTCGCCCGACGCAGCCACGAGAGGTAGATCAAGAATCGAGGAATCCGGTGCCACTTGCTACATCGCGCCGCAGCGATCTCGGGGACTTCGACAAATGACAGCCCGGACGATGGATGCTCGTTCCGCCAGTGGTCGAGACGCGGACCATGTTCCGGTCCCACCAGCACCGTGCAATCCGCAAATGTCGCGACCGCCCTGACGACACCCCAGCCCACCCCTGGCTCGGAGCCCCGGCCCGGAGAGCATGAATACGCAAAGACCAGAATTCGCGGACGCGATGCCGATTCGATGGTCTCTCTTTCCGCTTCTGCGCTCCTCATCACTCTCCAGCTTGAGTCGGCGGCCGGTGCGTCGGCGTTCAGCAGGCGGCCGGCCGCTCGGGACGCCTTGGACGAACATCGATCCCTAACCGCGCTGCAGGAATTGAACCGGGATGGGCCGATCGGCGACCGCGCTCTCGCTGTGCGGAGCGAGGGAAACGCGCACCTCCAGGTGTCCTTCCCCCTTTACTGTGGTAGAGGCGCCTCAGCGGATACAGCACTCCGTAGGACCCTGTCCGCACTGGCATCCCTCCGCACAATTCTTGCGGCATCATGCCCGGAGTCCCTGTGACAACGGGAGTCGCGCTTGTGCGAGTGGCCGGAATAACCCTATGATGAAGGCAGACCCAAACACGCGAACCAGTCGGATGGCGGCAGCGTTTCGATACGTCGTGTTCGTCGCGCTGGTGACCGGAGGCGCCTTTGTCGTGCTGGAGTGGTCCATTCGAATCGCGTGGCCGCAAACCTCCACGATCACCGGGCTCGACG
>JBFHWR010000370.1:0-3555 GCA_041599395.1 Gemmatimonadales bacterium
GGTGTGTGGGAGGCCGGAGCGCGTCGCGCGAGGACGACTCCCTGTGCCTGTTGTGGAGGCTCCGAAGGGGTGGGTTCGCCCTTTCCCCGTGGAAGCCGCTGGATCGGTTTTGGGAGTGGCGCGACGTGGCACGACGTGCAACTGGGCTGGGCGTGGCACGTAGCGCAGCTTGCGCCATCCGGCTGAGCTGCGGCGCCGTGTGTTTCGAACCAATCGTTGGCGGTATGCGAACTGGGTATTGGATACACGACGTTGGGTTTCGCACCGGCCTCCGGCCCGCGCGGGTGCGGAGCGAGGCGCTGTATGGCGGGGACCGATTGTGCATTCACATGGCAGCTGCTACAAAACTCTCTCGCATGACACACAGCACACTGTGTGGTCGATGTGCTGGCAGCCTCCCCGTGGAACATTGAGAATCCCTCATTGTGGCTTGGAGGCGGCCTGACGTCTCTCGCTGCCGCGATCGCGGCCACACGAGGGTCGTGACCGAGCGCCTGAATTGCGGCTACGGTGGACGCGTTGAGGTGACAAGTGCTGCAAAAATCCTGAGCGTGGCAGACCGAGCAGCGGGCCGTGTTTTCTGCCGACGGGCCGTGCTGGGATGCGAAGTCACCGGCGTGATCCCCTGGTACGGGGAGCTCGCGAATGTCCTGTGCCGTGAATTCTGTTGCGTTAGACAGTGGGACGTGGCACGTCTCGCACGCGGCATCGACAACGTGCTCTTTGCCTGATGCGTGGCAGCCAAGGCAGCCGCTCACGACGACGCGTTGCACATCCATCCGCTCGGCTCCCCGCGCCACATGACAGCTGCTGCATGGGAATTCCATGCCCAGCGTGTTCCTCTTTGCTTCGATCACCTGGGTGTGGTTGAACCTGAGATTGCTTGTGCGAGCTGAGGGGCCCTGCCAGTCGATCCGGGGTGCGATGTTTCCGTCGTGGCAGGCGGTGCAGAGCCCAGGGTCCGGCATCGTGACGGCGTCGGGCTCGATCTGATGGCAGCCGCTGCACGTGGGAAACATCCGCTGGTGCTGTAGATGGTCGAAGCCCTGGCGACTCTGGGACCAGGCCCACGACCCGGCTCCCACTCCGAGGGCCACCGTCAGCGAAATCGCAGCGATCCTCGGCCCAATCATCTCGCCCGCCCGGGCTCAGAGCCCAGATAGACGGCCATGCCAAACGACGCACGTGTTTGATTCCAATCGATATCGGCGATCCCGTCTCCGCGACGGTCGTGCTTGTATCGGTCGACCGATCCCCAGAACGTGCCGAGGGACGTTTCCCACTGGACATCGCCGCCGACGCTCCACACGCGGCCCTGCGTGACGCGGAATTCCTCTAGCTGCTGGAACGCCGAGAAGCGGGCGCCCACGCGCAGTCGCGCCGACGGATACACGCTGATGCGTGTTTCGCCTGCGCTGAGCGCGCTCCCAAACGTGAAGTTGAGCCAGTACCCGCCTTGGACGTTGAATCGACTCCCCTGCCAGCTGGCTGAGGCGCCGGCCTGCCACGTTCTGTCGGTGGTCAACTGAAACGGGACCTCCGCTCCCGTCTCCTCGTATTGGCGACGCTCTCCATCCAGACGCAGTGAAACACCGTCGGTTGGCTGGACACCAATCGTCCCGCCCCACCCCGTGTATGGAGTTGGAGCAAACGCAGCCCAAATCGTTTGTAGGCTGAACACCGGTCGGTAGCGGAGAACGCGCCCTTCGAGATACACCCGTGTCACGGGATACCAGCCCACGGTCGCGCTCGCCTTGCCCCACCAACCGGTTGCCAAGTCATAGTCCGCATGGCCCCGAAGCGACACTCCGGGGACCGGGGCGTACGTGGCGTCGAGTCCCACCCGCTCGCTGGCGATGCCTGAGCGATCGCTCTGGATCTCGCGCTGGTAGACTGCGGCGAATGCCGATCCCGCAACGGGTCGGGCTGATGCGCGAAAGCCGAACAGATAATTGCGCTTGCGCGGTTGGAACTCCTCAAGCGATCGGAGCACGTCCGATGTGGCCGCATCGGAGATGCCGCGCTCGAGACCCCAACCCCCGTACGCCTCCAGTTCCGCGCGCACCGGGCGCCAACGCAGCGCGATGGAGCCGCCATCGTAGCCGTAGTAGCCCAGACCGGTGAGTTGATGATCCCGCCCGAGCCGAATGCGGTATGCGGACCGGTTGAGTTCGACGTAGCCTGTGATCAGGTCAAAGTGATCGTCCGATCGCGGCCAAAACGTCTCGTCCCCAAACGCGGTCCGCAGGCGGCTGTTCAGGTAGATACGGAGCCCCTCGATGCCAAGCCCCCACGCACTGAGCTCGAGGTCTTGGGTGACCGGACTGGTCGAGACCACGGGCGCCGGACGGTAAAAAAAGCAGTGCGACTGGCCGGGGGCACAGGTAACCAGCGTGTCCCCGTAGGCCCTGAGTTGCCCTTGTCCCGTCGTGAGTCCCACTGGCGCGCTGTCCAGGGTGAGCGGTCTGGCCTCCAGGTATTGCAGGCGGGTTGACGCGCGGCCACGCCACTGTTGGGCCGCCAGGGCCGGTGCGACGACCGCGAGCAGTACCGGCACAGCCAGGCACACGCGGCTGCGGCGCGCTGCCGGCGGTCGCGCGGTCGGCCGTAACAGAAGGGATATTGCTGCGGCGTTCACCGGGTCTCCAAGCTGTGGGTGCCTTTGGGCTCAACATACAAACGCGGGCGAGAGACTCTCCCGCCCGCGCGTCTTGCTTCCCTCGAAGTCAGCAGCTCCAAGGTCGCGCCCGTTGCCGCAGGCGCTATTTGGCCGACTTGGCGAGGGCGCTCTGGATTTCCGCCTGCAACTGGGCTGCCGTCACTCCCGGGGGCGGCGTCGCGCTCGGGTACTCGTTCATCACCGCCTGAATGCTGGCCGCCAGCAGCGCCCGGATCAAGAACGGGTTGTGCGTCGCTGAACCAATGACGTTATCGGTGCCGAAGGTCTCATTCCCAAACTCGGCAAGGCTGTGGTTGAACAGCGCTCCCTCGGCAACAGTGAACGTCGGGTTCCTGGCGTCGATCTCGCCACCTGGGTCTTCACCGTTCGGATCCACCTCGAGCAACAGGTCATGGAGCTGATTGGCCCGCTGTTGAATGTCGGTGACCGTACTTCGCAAGATCCCCGCGATCGTCGCTTCAGCGGCGTGGCAGCCGGTATCGACGCAGCCAGCAAACGACCGAGCCGCGACGGTCAGCTCACAATCAACCCCAAACGGCTGCGGCTTCCCTTCCGCATCGAGACACGGGATTGGCCTGAAACTGTGGCCGGTCGCGAAGAACGTGACCGCGCCCGTCGCGGCGTCCTCGACTTCGAACGGGCTTATGTGACACGAGGCGCACAGCTTTGGGTTATCCGCCGTACCGTGGGTGCCCTGGATGTCTCCAGGGTCGAACCCGGCGCCCGGGAAGAAGAAGCCCGCTTCGCCGAAGAGCAGTGCGGCTTCAGGCGAGTGCGGGTGGAGCCCGTGCGATGACAGCGAATCCGGCACCGTGCGGCGAGTGTGGCACTGCGCGCAGAGGTTCTCTTCGATGGACGGGGCACTCGCCGACAAC
>JBFHWR010000371.1:0-3515 GCA_041599395.1 Gemmatimonadales bacterium
GATGGTGGTCGGGAGCCGGCCCGTCTGTTGGGGATTGCGAGCGCGACCGAGGCCCGCGAAACCGCTGCCGTCGGTTCTCTCGTCTATCGTTTTGGAATCATCGCCCTGGGCGCCAGCGGGAAATACGTCCGCCGATCGGTCGATGATGCGCGCCACAGCGCCGTGAGCGCCGACGCCGGGCTCGCGATCGCCATTTTCGACATCATGGCGATCGGTTTTGCCGTGCAAAACCTGGGAGGGAACTGGTCGGACCAATCCAATCTCAAACTACCCCGCCTCACCCGGTGGGGCTTTACAATGAATTATGTCGATCCCCAAGAAACCTTTCGCCTGCTGTCGACCATTGAGGTGCAGTGGCCGCAAGGAGAGGGCTCGCGGCTCATTCTGGGGGCGGAAGGGGGAGTCGTGAGCAAGCGGGTTGGTCTCGTGCTGCGGATCGGGTACGGATCGCGGCCGGCGACCTCTTCGTTTTCCGAGGTCACGTACGGAGGAACCGTGAGCTTCAGCAACGGGATACAGCTGGATTACGCATACCAAGACGTGGACCTGCTCGACCAGGCGGCGCATCGGTTCGGCATTCGACTCGCACTTTGAGATCACCCCGTCGCTAGCCACTGTGCTGCACGCCTGAACACCTCACACCTCACACCCACGACCTAACACCTATGCTTCCTGCGAGGCCAACCGCTGATATATTCCGCCGTCAGCGACCGGCGACTCGCTCGCATCCATATCTACCGGCAGACCCGAACGCACCATGACATCTATCGATTCTTTTGTAACACAACAACGGGAGCGTATGCTGGGAGAGCTTCACGACTTGCTCCGCATCCCGAGTGTCTCGACCGATCCCGCGCACGCTGCGGATTGCCGGAAGGCCGCGGAGTGGCTTGCAGACAATCTCCGCGGACTGGGGTGTCCGCGCGTCGACCTCCTGGCCGATGAAACGCATCCGGTCGTGTGGGCTGAAGGGCCCAAGCGGTCCGGGAAACCAACGGTACTCGTGTACGGTCACTATGACGTGCAGCCGCCCGACCCGATTGATCTGTGGGAGTCGGCGCCGTTTGAGCCGTCCGTCCGGAACGGCAACATCTATGCGCGAGGTGCGACGGACGATAAGGGCCAGGTGTTCTCGATCATCAAGGCCTTCGAGGCCGTGAGCAACACGAACGGACCGCCGGTGAACATCCGATTCATGATAGAGGGCCAGGAGGAATCCGGCGGCAGCGTCATCTCCAAGCTGTTACAGCGAGAGCCCAAACGGGCCGCTGCCGACGCGGTCCTCGTCTCGGACATGCCGTATTATGCGCCGGGATGGCCGGCCATCAATGTGGGGCTGCGCGGAATCTGCTACGCGGAAATCACCGTGCGGACGGCGAAGAGCGATCTCCATTCAGGGTTGTACGGCGGGGTGGCGCCCAATGCGCACGAAGCCTTGGTGCGGATCCTCGCGATGCTCAAGTTGCCGTCGGGGAAGGTCAGGATTCCCGGGCTCTACGAGGCGGTTGCGCGGCCCTCGAAGAGCGAACGGGAGGGGTGGGACCAACTCCCGTTCAATACACGCAACTACCTGCGGGACGAGGTCGGCGCTCGGAGGTTGACGGGGCTCTCGCGCTACTCGGTTTTCGAGCGAATCTGGGCGCTCCCGACATTTGAAATCCACGGCATCACGGGCGGGTTCACCGGCGAAGGTGCCAAGACGGTCATTCCGGCGGTGGCCAAGGCCAAGCTGAGTCTTCGGCTGGTGCCGAACCAGAAGGTCAAGCGGGTGCAGCAGCAGCTCGCCCGGGCTGTCCGCGCTGCAGCACCGTCCTATGCTGAGGTGAAGATCGAGTTCGTGCACGGAGGCGATCCGGTGCTGCTGGACGTGTCGGCACCCCCGTTCGATGTCCTCGGCGACGCCTTCGAGGAGGTTGAAGGCCGGCGGCCGGTCCCAATCCGCTCCGGCGGGTCCATACCAATCGTTCCAGCGCTGGCGCAGGGTGGGAGCCCCGTCTTGCTGAGCGGCATCGGCCTGCCTGATGACGGGCTCCACGCGCCCAATGAGAAGATCGCGGTTGATCAATTCCTCAAGGGGATCAGGGTGTTCGGCCGGTTTTTCGAGGGGATGGGGCGCTGAGCCGGGAATCCGGCGATCGACGTCAGACGGGCTCGAGCACATCGGCAAGCGAGACCATCTGAGGCCTGACACCAAACACTTCCACGAATCCCAAGACGACTGCTTCGAGGGCGCGGCCCCACAGATCTCGTGGCGCGAGTGCGCCGCGTTCGCCGGCGATGCTCGTCATGATCACATCATCGATGCCACACGGCACAATGAGATCGAAGTACGACAGATCGGTTGTCACGTTGAGCGCGAAGCCGTGCCACGTGACCCATTGCTTCACGTGGATACCGATGCTCGCGATCTTTCGACCACGCGTCCAGACGCCGGTGTAGCCCTCCCGCCGTCCGGCGGATACACCCAATTCCTCCAGCGCGCGGATGAGAGCGGACTCCATCTGACGCAGGAACCAGTGGAGATCTTGCCGGTGCTCGCTCAGATCGAAGATGGGGTATCCAACGAGCTGACCGGGTCCATGGAACGTCACGTCCCCGCCGCGCTCGATTTCATACACCTCGACGTGTCTCGCTTCCAGCGCCTCGCGTGGTGTGGACAAGTTCTCGGCCTGAAACCCGCGTCCGAGTGTCACGACGGGTGGGTGCTCGACGAGAAGCAGGAGATCTCGGCGGATGGTCTTGGCGATGCGTGCTTCGGCGAGCTGGCGCTGCAGCGCCAACGCGTTGCCATACGGCATGCGACCGAGGCCAACGACTGCGAGGTCGACGCTCACTTGAGTGCGGCCGCGCGTGCCTGCCGATTGACGGCGGCGAACGCCATCACGAGCACGGCGAGGTAGATCGCGAGCCCCACCCGACCTCCGACGAGTTCGGCTGGGACCGTAATGCCTGCCAGCAACGCCATCCCGAATACCGAAAGCATTCCGATCACGCCACGACGCCACGTGTCATCGAGGGCTCGCGAGCGGGCCCACCCGACGGCAACGGCCGTCACGATCCCTGTCAACGTCGAGATCGTCAGCACGGTGAATCCGGTGTCCGATCCCTCGGCAGCCATCCCGGCGCGCTGGACCGTCCGAAGCACCAGGATGCCGCCGGTCAGGACGGCGGCGCCGGCAGTCGTCCCGGCTCCAAGGCTCGCCAACGCCAGGCCGACCGGGTCGTTGGTGCTCACGATCTAGGTGTGGATCACGCGACCCAGGGAATCGAGCGCCGCTTCTGCCACCGCTTCCGAGAGCGTCGGATGCGCGTGTACCGCCAGATCGATTTCCTCCACCGTGTATTCGTTTTCACGGGCGACGGTCAGCTCGTGAATCAGCTCGCTGGCGTGCGACGCCACGATGTGTGCGCCCAGGATTTCGCCGTACCTCTTGTCACGAATGATCTTGACGAAACCTTCCGTCTCGAGTGCCGCGCGCGCGCGTCCGTTGGCGGTGAAGGGAAACTTGCCCACC
>JBFHWR010000372.1:0-3504 GCA_041599395.1 Gemmatimonadales bacterium
AAACCGCGTTGACATGTCGATCCAGTATCGCTCTCGCCCCGCCACCGAGTCCCGGCGCGAAAGCGTCTCTAATGTCAGCAGCAGTTCTTCTCGAGGTCCTTTCAGAGTCAGGGGGCGGCCGGCGCGACCGCGGCTTAGCGCGTGTCTCGCTTGGTGGGTTGTTCCCAGTCCCAAAAGGGCCTCTCCAAAAAACCGTTTCGCGGTGGTTGCATCCCCGTCGATCGTCGGCGTTTGATACGACGCCACAACAACCACGGAGTCGTTGCGCTGGAACGCTGCGAGTTGATGGTCCAATGGCACGAATCGCTTGGCGTACGGCGCCGCATACCGCGCTTGCGGACGCTTGGCATCGAGGTGCCATGACCCTCGCACCATGGGGGCGCCCGGCTTGGAGATGTCTCTGAAGGCCGGAAGGAAGCGAAACGCGCCCTGGAGTTGCTGTCCGATGACGGTTTGGCTGGCGCCCAATAACGAGCTGCTGGGACGTGTACGCTCCCAACGAACCGGCCAGCCAAAGCGGATGACGAGTTCGCCGTTATCCTTCCCCCACCGTAGCCCAAAGGTGGACGTGGTGCGGCGCAACATCCAATCGTACACGCGTCTGGCGTAATGCTCCGTTCGACGCTCGTTGCCGGGACCGAGCAAGAGCGGATCGGCGAGCCACCAGAGATGCTGCTCGATGTCGCCTCGTTCGTCGCACTCCACATCCTCGTACTGACGGGCGGCCTCCGGATCCAAGACCTGGGAGAGGTCCGTCCAGCGGCAGCGAAGGCTGTCGGGCATCAGCGTCAAGGCAGTGGCGAATACCTCGTCGGCGCGGGCGAACTCGGCAACCTGGTGGTGGACGAACCCTCTCAGCGCCGTGCACCACCATGGGGTTCCCCGGCACTGATCCAGCCGCGAGAGGGCGTCGTCGTTTCTGCTGACTTCCGTCAGGTACCGGACGCGTTGTCCCAGGATCCAATCGTCACCCGGAAGG
Source organism: Gemmatimonadales bacterium (assembly GCA_041599395.1). GTDB lineage: Bacteria > Gemmatimonadota > Gemmatimonadetes > Gemmatimonadales > GWC2-71-9 > JBFHWR01. The sequence continues at coordinate 980 of JBFHWR010000372.1, forward strand.
ACGAGTGCCGCTGAATCGAGCTGTGCGAGTAATGCGTTTCGTGCCGCGACCACCTTGTCGTGCTCGACGGTCGGCGGTGGTCTCGTCTCATCCTCGTCGTACCAAAACTGGAAGCGTCCGATCCGCTCGGTTTCGCCTCCTCGTGTCGCAAACGTCCACGGCAGGTAATGTCGTTTGGACCGTTCGAAGCTCGATTGGTTCGCGCGTAGTGATTTGATGATTGCCTGTGAATCGGGCGCGGCTTGCGGCACGGCAGCTACACTTCCCACCCCACAAAGCGTCGAGAGCAAGACGCCAACAGCGGAGCAACGCGTTCGCAAGGCCATGGTAGACAGTGTAGAGCGTCCGGTTGCACGCCGCCACCCTTTGTGCGAATGTTAGTGGCCTCCGGGTACCGAAGTTCCGCGTTCCAGACAGTTGTCCATCGTTTCGATCCAAGACACCGGGTACAATGAAAGAACTGATCAAGAGTTGGGCTGGTGAGTCAGTCGTCATCTCGTATCACGAGAGTAGCGACACATGGGTTTTCGTCGCCATTCACAGTACTTTGGCGGGACCGGCGCACGGGGGCTGTCGCATGCGGGTGTACGACACGCCGGAAGACGGCTTGCGAGACGCGATGCGCCTTGCGGAGGGGATGACGTACAAGTGGGCAGGTATTGGGTTCGAGCTGGGCGGTGGCAAGAGCGTGCTTGCAATACCTGGACCGTTGGATCCGAGCGCTCGTGTCGACGTGCTGCGTCACTTTGGTCGGCTGCTCCGCTCGCTGAACGGCACCTATTACACCGGGGAAGACCTCGGGACGACGCCGGAAGACATGGCCGTTGTTGCGCAAGAGGCTCCGGACTACGTGCACGGTGTGCGGACCGGGACCGAACCGTTGGATCCCGGGCCCTTTACGGCGTTTGGCGTGTTCCTCGGGGTGAGAGCGTGCGTGCGCCACGTCTTCGGGTCAGAGGATCTCGCTTCCCGGACCATTCTCGTCCAGGGGTTAGGAGATGTCGGCGGCCCCCTCGCGCGGCGGTTCCATGATGCGGGCGCCACGCTGCTCGTCTCCGACACCGATTCCTCGCTCGCTCGCCGATGTGCGGATGAACTTGGCGCCCACATCATCGATCCAGAGCAGGTGTACGACCAGAAGTGCGACGTCTATGCCCCGTGTGCAATGGGCGCAACGCTCAACAGGCACACGATTCCGCGACTTCTTGCATGCATTGTGGCGGGCTCGGCGAACAATCAACTTGCCGAGCCTGAGGACGCGGAGCGGCTGTACGAGCGCCGTATTCTGTATGCGCCGGACTATATCGTGAATGCGGGTGGTGCGATTGCACTGCCTTCGTTTGGGAAGGGGCATTCCGAAGAAGAGGTGTGGAAACGCGTGCGGCGCATCGAAGCGACGGTGGACGGGATTTTGAAAGAGGCACGCGATCGAGATGAATCACCGGTGCACGCCGCTCGTCGCATCGTCGATCGGGTGCTTGCAGCCAAGAGCCGAGAGCGGATTGCGTCGGGGGCCTGAGGGCAGGCCAAGCATCGTATGGGGACGATCCGGGTTCCCAAAGACTCGACCAGGTGAGAACGGGCGCCCACGATGGTGTGGACGCCCGTTGCTCGTCGGGATCCGGCGGTATTGCCGGCGTGCCGGGCGTGGCTTAGAAACCCGGCACGAGGGTGAACTGCAGGTGATTGCCTTTCAGCGGCCGCTGGAACGGATGCACCCAGTCGAGGCCGAGAATAGCGTATCCAAACAGGTTGAACCGGAACGAGACCCCGGCGCTGTACACGGGCTTGCGGTCGCCGCCCAGGAAGTAGGCCCGCTCATCAACCCCCGTGGTCAGCGGATCGTCGCTCCGCCACGCCAACCCGGCGTCAGCGAAGATTCCCATTTCGAGCGGCAGGAATCCGAAGAACCCGTCGCCAAGCCCGAGGGCGCCGAGCGGGGGGAACCGCAGTTCGAGGTTCCCAATCAGCATCTTCGAACCGAACAGGTTCTCGAAGGCGGGGCACCCGCCTCCCGTGCCGCATTCTTCGATCCGGAACGAGGTGTAATCATAACCGCGCACGAGTCCTGGGTACCCCAAGAAGAGTTCGTTCAATCGTCTGTCGTCTGCGCCCGAGCCGTACCGGCCATAATGCAAGACTCTGGCCGCGATGGTGAACGGGCGAACGGGCATGATGTACTTGCGGAAATCCGCGATGCCCGTGACCATGTCCAGCCCGCCGATCGTGGGGGCGATTTCAAGGCGATACCGCTGTCCCAGGATCGGGCTGGCGATCCCGTAGAACGCATTGTCGTACACCAGCGCGGCACTTGCCTGACCGAGATTCAGCGCCGACGGTGCGGGCAGGTTCACGGTTTCGCGTGCAATCGGCTCGAGGGTAAACGGATCCAAGAAGTCTCGTCGTACTTCGTAGTCGAACGAGATGTTGCTCACGCCTGCCGAGAACTCCACCCGCTGCACACGGCTGAACGGGTAGGCGACGATCCCGCTCACGGAACGGTTCGTTTGACGGAACCGGAGCTG
>JBFHWR010000373.1:0-3482 GCA_041599395.1 Gemmatimonadales bacterium
ACCACCAATTGTGACCGTGTCGGACTGACAGGCGGAAAGTAGCAGGAGGCTCGAAACGACGAATCCATGCATGGCTTACCTCTGGAAGAAGTTATGCTACTTCGCGGCAGTTACTTCGGCGGATGTGCGATGGCTACCGTTCCAACGGATCTCCTTCCGTTTTCGCCCAATACCGCTCCATGTGATCGATGATCACCGGATAGACAATCAGGCGCCGGAAGGGATCGATGAGTGTCATGTAGTACGGCGTGATGTCACGATTCTCTTTGACGTAGACCCCCACGATGAGTCGCTGCCCGCCATCGCCTGGCTCAACAAACCCCACGATGAATGCGTGCACCGTGCAGTTGACCAACTCCAGCAACGCCTCACGTTCGAACACATAGAGAACACCATTCTCCTCTGGTTCGCGCCGCGATCGGGTGCGATCGTCTTCCGAGAGCCGATGCACGTACGACCGAGCGGGATCGCTGCACTCGCCGTCGTCCAACGAAAACACCAGGCCAAGGAGTGCCCTGGCAGCAAACAGTCCCGCGACCGCGGCGTTCGGCGGCTCGGAGAATCCTCCGCTCAGACGTGAGAGGACGTCCTCGACCGATCTGTCCGCGCCCCCACCCCGCAACGTCATCTCCCACGCATCATGCAACGGCACGTCGGACAGGAGCGTGTGCACACGGAGCGGCCGCGCCTCGAACGCGGTCGGTGAGAGTGGACGGTATCCGCCGAGCAGGAGGGCCCAGAGCAGCACGCCGTTTGCGACGGCACCTCCGGCTACCAGGCCGAGTCTGACGAACAGACGCTCGTTGAGTGACGCAGCCAGCCGCGTCGCGGTGGCAGCAACCGCCAGCGAAGCGATTGCCACCCAGAGCCCAATGGTCAGGGGACCGCACATCGCGGCGATGAGGAGGGCGCCGCAGGCCAGCCACATGAGCGACACGACGTGCCTATGCTGGAGCACGCGCGGCGGCAGGACGAGGATCGCGCCGGTCGCCAGCGCGAGCACTGCGACGTCCACGAGAAACGCCCGCCGCACGGTGTGTGGATTCGTCACGATCCACGCCGCGGCCGCAGAGCCGAGCGCGATGGCCGGACCGAGCAGCGGCACGAGCCTGCGGAGACGCGGATTCACGGTTGGAGCATGTCGGGTCGACCCGCCATGCGCCACTCAGTTTTGTTGAAGGAACCCGAGTTGGCTCAGCATCCCGAGTTCGTCGGACTGGTGCCAGCCCCGCACCACCTTCCCGTCGGCGATGCTGTCGATCGCGATGCCCGTATACTCTACCACCCTACCGCTTGGAGCGATCCCCATGAACTCGCCCCGGTGCGTGCCACTGAAGGTGACACGCGTGACCACTTTGCTGCCTTCAGCGACTTGGTCTTCGACCGTGAGATGAAAATCGGGAAATCGATGGCGGACGCCGGCGAGCATCGCTGGCAAGTCGTCCCTCGTCAACAGGCGATCGTTCAACACGAACCCAGAATCAGGGAAGAGTCGATCAACAGCGGTGAAGTCACCAGCATTGATGATCTCTTCCATATAGGCGCGCACGAGCGCCTTGTTCGTCTCCGAAACGTCCGTCGTCGCGCAGCCGAGCACCACGAGTCCGAGGCTGGTGACGACGATGGCACGTCGCAGTCTGTAGCAGTGCATGTCAACCTCCTCTTGCCAGAAGCAGCTTCCGCACCTTGCCGCCGAGTCGAGCGACCCGCTTCATGTCCGCCGGTCCGAGCTGTCGCAGCTGCTCGTACCAGGATTCCATCGTGGTAAAGAACGACTGGAGATCGCGCACCCGCTGAAACGTGTGCACGTCGTCGTCCGCGGCCTCTTCGGCGCAGACTTCCAATACCTGGAGGGTGGGTTCGATCTCGCGTCGCCATCGCTCTTCCAGAATCACCTGGAACAGCTCCCAGATATCGGTGACCGATTCAAAATGATCCCGGCGGTCGCCAAGGATGTGGGTGACCTTGACGATGCCCCACGCCTGCAGCTCGCGGAGACTGTTGCTCACGTTGGATCGAGCCACGGATAGCGTTTCCGCGATTTCGGCAGCGTGGAGCGGACTCGGCGAGAGGTACAGGAGCGCGTGGACCTGGGCGACGGTGCGGTTGACACCCCAGCGCGACCCCATCTCGCCCCAATGGACGATGAGTCGCTCGGCACTCGGAGAGAGCTTGAGCATCACAATACCCAGTTATTTCTGTTATAACAGAAATAACTGACGGCAGCTCCGATGTCAAGTGTTTCATCAGCTTCTCCGCCGCCGCATGTATCTGCGAGCGGTGACGCCTCGAAAACCCGCTGCACGTCCACGAGGGTATCGAGCGGTAACCGCGGCTAGTCCGTATGCGACCCAAACGGCACGGTCTCACCGGCCACCTCCACGCCTGCGGCGCGTTCGATCGCTTGTCGTTCGTAGGGTGTGGTGGAAAAGATGAAGTCGACGCGTATGGTGCACTGCCGCTCACGCGCCGGCAGGACAAACATCCAGGGGCGGCGTTGGTACAGCTACCTCGCTGTTGAGTCATCGGCGGTGTTGGAGGATTGACCTCCCGGTAAGGTGAATATGTCGGTGTGCCTTGACATACGTCAGGCCGAAGCCGCAAGCTGTCACTTGGAGATGCCCCGGTGGATCGCTGGATCACGACGCTTCGCGAAGGAGATCCCGAAGCAGCGTGGGATCTCTTTGTCGAGCGTTACCGGCGCCTGATCTTTGCCACGATCAGGCATTACGCGCAGGACTATGACGACGTCATGGATGTCTTCGCCCAGGTCTGCGGGGCACTCCGTGCAAACAAACTGGCTCGACTGCGCCGATACACCGACGAGACGAATCCCCGAGCGCGGTTCTCCACCTGGCTGGTTGCCGTCGTACGCAACCAGACCATCGATTGGTTCAGACATCGGGACGGCCGCAAACGCCTGAGCACCGCCGCCACGGCACTGCCGCCGGTCCAGCAGTCGATCTTCAAGGACGTGTTCCTAGAGTCACGTTCCCACCTCGAAGCGTACGAGCTGCTTCGCACTCGCGACGGCTTGGACATCACGTTCGGCGCGTTCCTGAAGGACCTACACGCCACCTACGCGGCAATCTCGTCGCAGCGGAAGGGCCGCCTGCTACGCGAGCTGGGCGATGCCGTTCCGCCGCCGGACGTCGAGTCCCACGCCCCATCTCCCGACTTTGACACGGCCCAGCGGATCGCCGAGGCGCTAGAGGTCCTCAAGGCAGACGAGCGAGTGGCGGTCCAGCTCTTCGTGGTTGAGCAACGGCCCGCAGCCGAGGTGGCGCGCATTGTGGGGTGGCCCAACGCCAAAGCCGTCTACAACCGGGTATACCGCTCTTTGGCTCGGATCCGAGCCGGGTTCGAGCGGCAGGGCATTGGGCCGGACGACCTCTGACATGGAACGTGAGCAAATGGGACGCATCCGTCCGTCATATCTGTCAGGCCCACACAGACCGGGCGGGGCCAGGTCCACAGAAAGG
>JBFHWR010000374.1:0-3457 GCA_041599395.1 Gemmatimonadales bacterium
GGCGTGCAGCAGCTTGAAGTGTTTGATCCGTCCGGTACCGGGAACGTGGGGACCGCGGCAGAGGTCGACGAACGGGCCATTGGTGTAGACCGAAATCACCTCATCGTCCGCGAACTCCTCGAGCCGCTCGAGTTTGAGCGGATCGTCGGCAAACCGCTCCCGCGCCGATTCGCGGTCGACTTCCTCGCGCACGAAGGGATAATCTTCCCGCACCACGTCACGCATGGTCTTTTCAATGCGGGCGAGATCGTCGGGCGTGAACGGGCGGGGCACCTCGAAATCGTAGAAGAAACCGTCTTCGATAGCGGGGCCAAACCCAATGTTTGCCTCGGGGAACAGCGTGCGCACGGCCGTCGCCAGCACGTGCGCCGCGGAATGCCGTAGCACCTTCAGCGATTCCGGATCATCGCGCGTCAGGATCTCCAGTGTGGCATTCTTCGTCTGTGGACGGTTCAAGTCCCACACTTCACCGTCCACGCGGGCCGCCACTGCCGCCCGAGCGAGGCCCGGTCCGATCCCCTCCGCCACTTCGCGGGCGGACGTTCCCACGGTCACGTCCCGGATGGAACCGTCCGGCAGCGTGAGATGGATTGTCTCGTTCATGAGAATACCGCCGGTGTCCCGGCTGCTCCTCGCGCTGCCATCCGTTGTATGTGCCAGTGTCGCATAATCTTCGTATCGTCGTATAATTCTCGTATAATTGTACCATGTCCCTGTACCAGGTGCCACGGGAGGCAACACTGGTCCGTATCAAAACACAGCAGGACGCCGTAACGGGTATTGCGCTCTCCGCCACGCTTGGCTTGGGCATCGGCGTGATGGCTGGAATGATCTTGGGTGAGCTGCTTGGCGATGTGCACCCCGAGCGCGTGCGGGGCGCCGTCGGCCGGCTACGGCCCGCCGGGGGTGACGAGACCGACGAGCCCGAGATCATCGAACAGGCCATCATCGAAGCGATCGAGGACGCTGTCCCCGGGGCTGCGGTCACCGCACAAGCGCTGGGCAACGGGATCATCGAACTCACGGGATCGGCGCCGGACGCCGCGTCTCGGCAGCTCGCCGGCCGCATCGCGCAGGGAATGCCGAATGCCGATGTCGTGGTCAACCGGATTCAGGTCGTCGATGACGGGGACCATGCCGGCCGTCGCTCATCGCCGGTCGGCTGAACCCGGTCGTCTCAGATTCTCATTCCGATGACCACGATTACGCTTGCGCCGAAGTACGATCCGCTCGCGATTGAGGGGAGTATCTATCGCCGCTGGCTGGACGCCGGCGTCTTCACCGCCGACGTCACCAGCGACAGCGAGCCATATGTGATCGTCATCCCGCCGCCCAATGTGACCGACATTCTTCATATGGGGCACGGATTGAACAACACGCTGCAGGACGTGTTGATCCGGTTCGAACGCATGCGTGGCCGCGAAGCGCTTTGGTTGCCTGGCACCGACCACGCCGGCATCGCCACGCAGAACGTCGTCGAGCGCCTGCTTTACGCCGAAAACAAAACGCGTCACGACCTGGGGCGCGAGGCGTTCGTCGAGCGTGTCTGGACACACGTCAATGCGAAAGGCGGAACGATTCTCAGACAGCTCGAAGCCATTGGCTGTTCCTGTGACTGGTCGCGCACCCGTTTCACCTTCGACGAGGAATACTCCCGCGCCGTCCGCACCGTGTTCGTTCGTTTACATCAGGACGGGCTCATCTATCGCGGGCTACGCGTCATCCATTGGTGTCCGCGCTGCCACACGTCCTTGTCTGACGAAGAGGCCGAGTTTCGAGATCGGCAGGATCATCTGTATTACATCCGCTACCAGTTCGCGGACGCCGAGGGACAGGACGGTGTGGTAGTGGCGACGACCAGGCCGGAGACCATGTTCGGAGACGTGTGTCTCGTATTCCATCCCGAGGACGACCGTTTCAAGGAACTGGAGGGCCGGACGGTAACCATTCCAATGTCGGGTGTCCGTATTCCGATCAAGACGAGTCGCGCGGTCGAGCGCGATTTTGGGACGGGGATGCTCAAGGTGACACCGGCACACGACGCCAACGACTTCGACATCGCCGACGAGCTGGGAGGGTTCGACCAGCCGTCTATCCTCACTGAGGACGCGAACATGTCGGACGTTCCGCGCGTCCCTGAACAGCTCCGCGGGGTGGAGCGCGCAGCAGCCCGCACACAAATCGTTGCAGCGCTCGAAGCATCGGGGCAGATGGAAAAAATGGAGCCGTACCATCATGCGGTGCGGCACTGTTACCGATGCCACCCGATCGTGGAGCCGCGGCTGTCGGATCAGTGGTTTGTGCGCATGAAACCGCTCGCCAAGCCCGCGCTGGCGGCGTATCGGGAGGGCCGGCTGCGAGTGGTCCCGGAACGGTGGGGCGCCGTCTACGAGAATTGGCTCGAACAGATCCGGGACTGGAACATCTCGCGCCAGTTGTGGTGGGGCCACCAGATTCCGGCCTGGCACTGCACCGACGACGGATGTGGACACATTACCGTGGCGATGGATGCGCCGCGTGCGTGCGAGAGCTGCGGCGGACCCGTTCGTCAGGACGAGGACGTGCTGGACACCTGGTTCTCGTCGTGGCTCTGGCCGTTTGCCACGTTTGGGTGGCCCAACGAGACCCGCGATCTCACACGGTTCTACCCCGGTCACACGCTCGTGACCGCCCCGGACATCATTTTCTTTTGGGTGGCTCGCATGGTGATGGCGGGATATCACTTCTTGGGCGAGCGGCCGTTCGAGACCGTGTTTTTCAACGGCATCGTACGCGACACCGAACACCGCAAGATGTCGAAGTCCGCGGGCAACGGGATTGATCCGCTCGAAGTGGTAGCGCAGTTTGGCGCGGATGCGCTCCGCTTCACACTCGTTGGCGGCGCCGCCGTTGGGACGGACGTGATCCTCGATCCAAACGATCTGGAAACCTCGTTTGGCCCGGGCCGCAACTTCGCCAACAAGGTGTGGAACATCGCGCGATTCATCATGACGAACCTCGATGGCGAGCCGACGCCGCTGGATCAAGTCGACCCTGCGCAGTTCGAGCTTGCTGACCGGTGGATTCTGTCGCGCTGTCAACGGACCATTGCATCGGCCACGGAATCGCTGGACCGATTTCGGACCAACGACGCTGTCAACGACGTCTACCATTTCACCTGGAGCGAGCTTGCCGACTGGTATCTGGAACAGGTGAAACCGCGGCTCTATGGTGTGGCTGACGGCGGCGACGTTGCACGCAGCATCCTGTGCAGTGTGCTCGAGTCCACCCTGCGGTTGCTTCATCCGTTCACGCCATACATCACGGAAGAGCTGTGGCAGCACCTCCCCGGTGAGCGCGTGCTCCTCGCCGGTTCGCCATGGCCCCAATCGGACGAGCAGCTGTGCGATGACGACGCGGAGACGGAGTTCGGACGGGTCAAAGCGCTGGTGACCGCGATCCGCAGCATTCGCGCGGA
>JBFHWR010000375.1:0-3455 GCA_041599395.1 Gemmatimonadales bacterium
CATCTGCAATCTGGATTGAGCTGGCAGCGGTGCAGATGTACCGTGTACTGTGCACGGTGCACTGTGCACGGTGTGAAGGGAGACGGAAGCCGGATGGCTCCCGAATCCCCCACTACCGCTCACAACTCAGCTACTCAGCCCTCAGTAGCTCCCCAAATACTTTTCGATCTCCCACTTACTCACCATCGACGAGTACTCGGTCCACTCCTGCCGCTTGGCGTCCATGAACCGCTGGTAGATGTGATCGCCCAGCGCCTCTTGGATGACCGTGTCTTTTTCCAGACAGTCCAATGCCTCGTGGAGATCACGCGGCAGTTCGTCGATGCGGTAGCGGCGCCGCTCGCGGTAACTCATGGCAAAGATGTTCTTGTTGACCGGATCGGGCGGTGTGAGATCGTGCTCGACACCGTCCAGGCCGGCCGCGAGCTGCACGGTGAGCGCGAGGTAGGGATTTGCCGACGGGTCCGGCATGCGCAACTCGCAGCGTGTTCCCGGACCACGCCGATCGGGAATCCGAACCATCGGCGAGCGGTTGCGCATGCTCCACGCCACGTTGGTCGGCGCCTCGTAGCCGGGGACCAGCCGCTTGTAGCTGTTGACCAGCGGGTTCGTGATGGCCACCATGCCGCGCGCGTGCTTCAACAAGCCGGCGATGTACCCGAGCCCGACGTTCGAAATCTCCCACGTGGCCTTTGCGTCGTAGAACGCGTTTTCACCGTTCTTGAACAGCGACTGGTGCGTGTGCATCCCCGACCCGTTTTGTCCCTCGATCGGTTTGGGCATGAACGTCGCGAGGAATCCGTGCCGGAACGCGACCGTCCTGACGATGAACCGGAAGGTCGCGAGGTTGTCGGCGGTGGTCAGCGCGTCTTCGTATTTGAAATCGACTTCGTGCTGCCCGTGGGCAACTTCATGGTGCCCGGCTTCGACCTCGAAGCCGAGATGCTCGAGATCGTGAATGATCAAACGCCGGATCGGCTCGGCCTTATCGACCGGTGCTAAATCGAAGTACCCGCCCGAGTCATGCGTTTCGAGCGATGGATTGCCGGCTTCGTCGAGATGGAAGATGAAGAATTCCGCCTCACAGCCGGTCATCATTTGGTAGCCGAGTTTCCTCGCACGCTCGAGCTGCCGCTTGAGCGTCAAACGCGGACAGCCGGGAAACGGTGTCTCATCGGGGTTGTAGATGTCGCAGATCAGGCGCGCGACCCGACCGCCCTCGTCCTCGTACGGAAAGACCTTGAACGTGTCCAGGTCCGGCTTCAGGACCATGTCGCTCTCCTCGATCCGGACGAAGCCTTCGATTGACGAGCCATCGAACATGATCTGGCCGTCGAGCGCCTTCTGGAACTGACTGCGCGGCACCTCCACGTTCTTGTTGATACCGGTGATGTCGGTGAACTGTAACCGGAGAAAGTCCACCTCGAGGTCCTTCATCAGTTCGAGGATGTCGCCGGACGTGGATCCGGCGGTGTCGATCACCCTCCCCCGAATGGCTGCCTTCTTCTCGGGGCCGGCTACGCTCAGGGATGTCTTGCGAGACAAGGGATACTCCTGTGGCTGTTGGTCCTGGAAACGGTCTTTGACAAGCGAGGGAAGCTATGCGGGCGTGTGTCCAATGTCAACGGATTCTAGCACATTAGGTCCGTTTGACGAGACGGTAGTGCAAGAAATTGCCAAGAACGCCGTTCAAAATGGCTATTTCGTGCAGAAAATGCAGGATTCTGCGAACGGTTTGGCCTACGACGTGTCGCCCCCGAGCGAGTCCAAGAGGTTCCACAGTTCCTGCGCCGAGAACTCGGCGAACCGGGTGTGCACGTCCTTCTCCGACCACTCGAGGAACACCCAACCGGAGAGGCGGTGGACGGTGCCGCTGATGAAGTGAATGCGACCGCGGAGCGCACCCATCTCCTGATCGTCGGCGGTTTCGAGCAATACATCCCAACGGCTCTCCCCGCGGGCAAGCTCTCCCATCTGCCGCGCCTTGATTGCTTTCAACGGAGGATCGAACCGTGTCTCAGGCGGCTTACCGGAGTGGGGGGTTTTATCCGCACTGGGCGACATCTGGCTAGAGTAATGCGACGACGGTCCCTACGCTAGCACACGTTACGGCCATTTGCGTACCGACCGCCGCGGGAGGTGCCGACGGCTATATTACCTCGCCTGGTCGAGAACAAAACACGCACGATGGCTCAGAACCAGATCGAAACGTGTCCCAACTGCGGCGCGGCCGCGCCGGGAAAATTCTGTTCTGCATGTGGCACCGCACTGGATCGTGTCGCGTGCAGACTCTGCAGTGCCGCGCTCGCGCGCGGGGCGCGTTTTTGTCACCTCTGCGGCGCTCCGCAGGCAACTCCGGCGAAGCGGACCCAGGGAACGCTTCCCTGGATCATTGCGAGCGGTGCCCTGGTGCTGCTTACTCTCGTCCTGGTCGTGCCGGTTCCCTCGTCCAACGCAGGAGGCGCTTCCCAACCGGCAACCCGACCCGGGACGCCGGGCCCTGTGGCTCCCGATATCAGCAGCATGACACCGCGCGAACAAGCGGACCGGTTGTTCCAACGCGCGGTGACCGCCGGGGAACGCGGCGATACCGTGGAAGCACTCGAATTCGCCTCGAAGACGCTGACGGCTTACGAAATGCTGGACACGCTGGATGAAGGCGCGCGATACCGTCTGGCGTTGGTGCACGAATTGAGGGGTAGCGGCGGGGCGGCGCTCGCCGAGGCGGAGGCGATCGAAGCAACCACCCCACGACATCTATTCGCAAGCGTGATCCGGTATCGCGCCGCACGGCTCGCGTCCGACACGCTCGGAATGAGGCGTGCAGCTCGACGGTTTCTCGACGACTACGAAAGTGAAATCGCGGTCGCTCGTCCGGAATACCAAGTCCATCGGTCTAGCATTGACGCGTTCCTGGTCGAAGCGCGCCGTGCGGCGGCCGCCAACCAGTAAGGCCCATGCCACACATTACCCTTGCTCACAGCCCCGACTCCGATGACGCGTTCATGTTCTACGCGCTCGCCACCGGAAAGATCTCGACCGACGATCGGGCGTACGCGCACGAGTTGGCTGACATCGAGACGTTGAACCAGCGGGCCCTCCGAGGTGAGCTAGACGTGACCGCCGTCTCGATCCATGCGTACGCCTATCTCGCGGATCAGTACGCCTTGCTTGCCAGCGGCTCGTCGATGGGAGATCGCTATGGGCCCTGCGTCGTCGCCACGACTCCTCCGGCCACGAACATGCAACAGGCGCTCAGTGATAAACGGATTGCGATCCCCGGAACGTTGACGACAGCGGCCCTTGTGTTGCGCTTGTTCGCACCGGATGTCCACGCAGTCGTGGTTCCGTTCGATGAAATCGAAGCAGCCGTCACCAGCGGCGACGTTGATGCCGGTGTGTTGATTCACGAGGGACAGCTCACGTACGTCGATGCAGGCTTGCATCGGTGGGTC
>JBFHWR010000376.1:0-3437 GCA_041599395.1 Gemmatimonadales bacterium
CGTCTCGGCTAACATGGCCGAAGACACTCTTGATCGCGTCGTTGTCGAGCCGCCGATCCGGCTCGGCCGGACCCCTGCCGTTACCGTTGACTGCTTCGCCCGTGATCGTGAATCCACCGAATTCACCGACGGCCATGACGCCTCTATCATACGTCAAGTCAGCAGGCTGATCACCGACGCGAGCTCTATAGACGGCGTAATCCTCAAATTCGGGCCGTTGCTCACGTTTGAACATGGGATCGGAGATCTGAAACTGGCCGACCGCCACATCGACCGGCGATCCGGCTACGTCGTTGAAGTACACAAAGGCATCCTCGATGCCACCTACATCGCCGCGCTCGAACAGGAAGAAATAGAAGTAATACGAGATTTTGTCCGAAGTGGGGCCGCCAGAGAGGACCTTGAGGTTGTATGGAGTTTTGAAATCGGTGACGACGTTGCCGTTGTTGAAGGCGCTGACATACGCGTCGAGCCGAAACGCGAGTGGGAGGTCACGCATCAAGGTCAACAGCGGGTCGCCGGTAGCGACCGTGTCTCGCGGTGGCTCCGTGGGCGCCATCCGGAAGCCGTTACCCGCAAACGTCTCGCCGAACGCCGTCAGTCTCGGAAAGGGGAGGTGACAGAGGTTGCAGCTGACACCGTAGGCTCGCGCGAAAGCGGGAATCCGGCCCTCATTGCGCGCGCTGAGCGGTCCTGCTGCGACGAGCGACAGGAGACTCGTGAGAATGCATGATCGCCGCACGGTCATCAGAACTCGTACTCTGTGGCTTGGGTTTGGGTCGCGGGGAGGTTTGAATACCAAGGGCTCGGTAGGCTGGACACGTGCGAGTCAGGGCCGTGACCAACAAGATGATTGCGACGAGCAAGACGGAGAGGGAGAACAACGGGAGTCGGTGAAAGGCGTTCGAGAGCGCAAACAATCCCAACGCCACAACCACGCGACTGATCGCGTCCAGTAACCCGACATTTCCATTCACGACTGCCTCCCCGTGCGCGCTTCCAGAACAACTTACGGACTGCGAATGAAAAGCCTTGAAGCTGAGCGTGAAGCCAGGCTAAAGGACCGCCCGCCGCCTAGGTACCCGGGAGATCGTGTGGTCGGCGACTGACCACGAGCGCGGTGCCTTGCGTGCGCTTCCGCCGATACCCCAGCAGGTGGAAGATCTGAATGGCGAAGTAGCGGGCCACATGCTCATCCACGATGTAGGTATCCGGTTCGGCCGGATCCCGGTGGACACCGGGTAGCCAGTGCACGATGCGGTCGGCGCGCATGTAACGCAGCAGGGCGGAGACACGGAGCCAGAACCGCCGGAACTCGCGGACAATAAAGAATCCGTCGTCGCCCAAGGGCTGGTAGAGCGGCATCAAGATCCGTCCGTTTTCGGTTGCCGCATACTCGCTGAGACGATCGACCGCCAGCGGCTCGCCGAGGGTGACCTTTTGAAACGTGGCGTAGCCCGGTCTCATGCGGAACCCGGAGCCTGGCTCGACAGCGTGCCGGTAACGAACTTCAACAACTCGGGGGAGCCGGCGTGTCACCTTGGAGAGGAGCAGTCGGGACCGCTCGACCTGCGCCAGCCGGTCGGGCCGCTCGAGAATGTCGGTGGCTTCCAAGGCTATCCAGGCGGCAGCCTCGATGTGATCCGCGGAGGTTGGGGCATCGTGTTGCCCGCCCTCGAACCCCATTGTGATGTACCCCAGATTGTTGAGGTACTCGAGCATGGTGAAGTCGAGGTGTTCTTCCAACCCGAGGACGACCGGGACCGGAAAGTGCAGGGCAAATCGTCGGTTCCGCAGCGTGTCGCCGATCGTCCCGAACGGCGGGCTCTCGCCGGACGTCGTGTGGAGATCGACGACGTATATGCTACCCCGTGCCTGCCGCACTTCCCCCTCGATCTCATCCAAAAGGTCAAGAAGCTCCCCGTCTTCTACGGGACGCGATGTGGTAGCCGCATCATTCCGCAGTTGCGCGATCCGCGCCGGCGACCAGTGCCGGTTGAGGTCACGGTCGATATACCGTTTCCCGGAAACGAGAGCGGTGAGATTACCGCCAAGGCCGGTGAACCGGCCCCTGAGCGCTGGCTGCAGATCTTCGAGGTCCCGGAAAACGCGCTGCAGCCCCTCGAACGCGGCCGGCTCGTTGCCATGGAGTGACGCGATGCAAATGAGTGTGGGTCCGGGGGTCCTGCCGACGACGCGGCCGATGACACGGGTTGGTTGTGCTGTGGCTTGAACTTGTGTGGCTATCGTTCCCTCCCCATCCTCACTCGTCCTCCAGTTTCTGTTCGAGGAGTCGTGTTACGATCGGAAGAAAATCGTCGACCGTCACGATCCCCACAAGTCTCCCGTCCTTGACCACCGGCAAGCATGTGACCCCGTGCGAGCGCATGAGGTGTATGGCCTCGATTGTTGGGGTCTCGGGCGATGCGGTGACAGGGTTCGGGTCCATGATGTCCTTGACCGGAAACCCCTTGGCTCCCTCCAGCGGATCGCCGGTGGCGAGGAGTCGTAAGACGGCTCCGTACGAGACAAGCCCGACCAGCCGATGATCGTCGTCCTCCACCGGTAGCTGCCGGATGTGTTTCCAATCCATGAGCAAAGCGGCGAGATCGACTAATTCGTCTTGCTTCACCGTGAAAAGATCGGTGGTCATGTACTGCTCAACCCGCAAATAGTTGTGCCGCCAGTCCCCCGCCTCGCCGATGTCGGCGTGTTTCCATTCATGCCCGGGCTTCGTGTTGTGTTGGCGGTGGACCGCAGCGGCGGTGAGAGCCGCCATCTGCTCCGGTTCCGTTCCGGTATCGCCGAACCGGGCAAGTGACTCAACCAACCAACGCGCTCCCGTCCGTTTGGAGCGTACTCGCGCAGCGATGATGTCGAGATATCGGTCAATGTCCTCAGCGTCCACACCTGCGCTCTCCAATCCCGAACGCGCCACCGGCAGAATCTCGTTGAGAATGAGCCTCGGGGCCGTGACCCGCCTCCCATCGATCCAGACGAACCCCGCCTGGAGGCCGCTCCGAGCGGCTGCCAGCAGGTTGCCCCGCGCGTCGGCAAAGTCCATCCGCGGACAAATTGCGTCGTAGGCTCTTGCACCGCCCAATACGGCGCCGATCCAAAATGCAGCGTTTGCGACTTCGTCGGCTGTCGTTGGCCCGGATGGTAGGACGCGGCACTCTATTCGGAGGTGCGGCTTGCCATTCGACACGCCGTAGCACGGCCGATTCCAGCGATACACGGTGCCGTTGTAAATCTGGAGGGCGGGCAGCGTGGGTACCTCGCCCCGTTTGAGCACTTCCATGGAGCCCTGCTCGATCGTCGCACCGACCAAGGCTGGAATGCGAGCGATATCTTCGCGGTACACGTCGAGAATTGAATCTCTCACCCAGCGTTCCCCAAAACGTACGCGGGGCGCCAACTCACGTCGGTGCGGCATC
>JBFHWR010000377.1:0-3415 GCA_041599395.1 Gemmatimonadales bacterium
GGGGCATCCTGACATCGACCGGCCGACTCGCGCTCGCACGCTGTAATGAAAGTCGTAGTGCCCGAGTTGAACGTTCAGCAGTAGAAGTTGAACGTTGAACGTGGCGCCACGGGCGGCATGCACTACCCGGGACCGATCTGCTCCCGGTTTCGCGTCAGCAACCGCTCCGCGAAATCGATGCGCTCCTCGAGATCGGCAATTTGTCCCGCCTGAATTTGCTGCAGTTGCCTCAGTTCGTCCCGGTGGCGCTGCTCCAACTCGTCCAACCGATTCTCGAGGCGATCATCAATCTCCTTGGGTCCGCGACCCCCCTTCCAGCGCATCATCTTGCTGCGATACCAGGTGGGGATCACCGAGCCGGCGATGACCAACCCGCCAACTACACCGGAGGGCTCGTCCTCTCCCAGTCCGGCACCCACGAGGCCCATGCCGAGCACGAGCCTTGCGACGATCGACAGAGCAAGCTTCCACCATCTCTCTTTGGGAGGCTCGCCACCCGCTCGAGCTTGCTGTGGCGCCGGGGGCGTCGCCTTTGCCGCCACCGGATAGGCACACTCCGGGCACGCAGCGGCAATGCTGGATACCTGTCGCCCGCATTCAGGACAATCGATCAATGCCATTCGAACGGCCTCCTTGCCTGGAAGTGCCTCAGGTGCAAATCTACGCCTGTCTTCCCGGCCCGGTTAGCGCACCCGCGACGCCGTCCGGGAGTTCCGCGCCCGGCCTCCACGTCCGGAGGATTTCTGGCGTTTCGTCCCGGTTTTTCCTAGCTTAGTCGCGCATCGCGCGCGATGGATACGAGCCAACAACCCCAGGCGGAGACCTGCCATGGCCACGCGACCAGGATTTGATCCCGTCATACTCGCCGTGCTCTTCGTGGCCGCCGTCATCATCGACGGCATCGTCCTCTATTTGGTGGAACCCGCGAGCACCAGGCTCCTACTGGGCCTCTTGGTCTTATTGCCCATCATGTGGCCTGTGGTCTGGGCAACCCGGCATTTCGGCGTCCTCGGCAAGGTCACGCAAAAAGTCGCGGCCGAATCGCACAAGCGGCGTTACAAAAAACTCCGCTCACAGGTCGAGCAGCTCCTTGAAGAAGTGAAGCGCCTCAATTGGCTTGCGGTTGACGTGAAGCGCGGGTTTCGGAAAGAGGAAGAGACGGTTGCCGAGGTGGAAGCAGTGAAACGCCGCATCACGGAGATCGTCAACAAGATCCCAGCCGCCGCCGGGTCCGCCGAGAACGACAACGAGTAAGCGGACACGTCATCCATTGCAGCTCGGCGTCTACGGCACCGGCCGTTCCTCCACCAGGCGCAGAACCCACAGTCCCGAGTTGAGGTCGGACGTGAAGATGTTGCCCTTGAACAGTTGTGCGCCCCACGTCATGGGCCAGTTCGGAACGACTGTCCCTGCGTCAGTCGTCTTGAGCGACGCGATTTCCCGCCCCTGCCGATAGAGATCCCCCCGGAGTTCTCCAGAGATGTCCACGACGCGTAAGCCGGCCTGATAGTAGCCCACGTACAAGCGGTCTCCTTCCACCCAAATGTTGTGTGCGCCGGCCTCCGGTACCTCATAGCGCGCAACCTCGCGCGGTGTCTCGGGGTCCGCAAAATCGATCACGTGCACATAGCCACGAGCTTCGATCGGGCGATCGGCGTTCCATCCGTCCGGATAGATCTCGTCTCCGACAAACAAATACGACCCATGGCGCCACGCCGTATGCGTGTTGCCAATCGGATACACGTACTGGCTCACGAGCACCGGCTTCGTAGGCGTTCCCCCGTGGGTGCCGGCCCCGACGTCTAGCGTGATCACCCCGTCATCCCAATATGAAAGATGCGCATACCCATCTTGCACGATCACGTCGTGCAATGACTTTGCGGCCTTGTCGACGCCCCAGCGCCCTACCTCGCTGGGATTGTACGGATCCGAGATGTCGATGATGTGCAGCTCCGAAGTTCCGTTGTGACATGCGTACACCAGGTCGTGCTCACCTGAGATCCACACATTGTGCACGCCGCCCGTGACCGTCTCCGTGTACTCGGACAGCACGGACGGATGCGCGGGATCCGCGAGATCGAGCAGCACAATCCCGTTGCGCCGGCTCGACGCGCCCTCGCGCGTCACGACTGCGACACGGTTGTTCGGATGAATCTTGACGTCATTGATTCGCCGCGCATCGAGCTGAACGGAATCGGTGAGCACCGGCTGACTCCGGTTGGTCACGTCCCACGCCTTCATCCAGTCGTGCATGAACGTCCCGACATAGGCGTAATCTCTGCCGTCCACTCCCTCAAACACCCACGTGTCGCCGGAGTGATGGGTATCGATCACTCCACGACCCACCAGCTCGAGTTTGGCCGGCACCACTCGCGCCTCGACCCGCACCGACGCACCGCGTGTCAATTCCTCTCCGATCATCGCCGTGACCCGATACACGCCGGGCCGCTCGGCGACGAACACGCCGGTTCCCTGCTCCGATTCGATCTGTGCACCAGGGCCCGCAACCACCCATTCAGGGTACAGATCGGGGCCGTTCACGCCGACAACCTCGAAGCGCACCACGTCGCCGGTCCGCACCGACGCCATGCTGGGCTGCACGGTATATGATGCCGACGCGGCCGATCTCACGCGCACGTCGAGCGTTTCCGTCGCTGAACCCGCCTGTGCTCGAATCGTCGTGCGCCCGGGTCGCCGGCCGAACACCCGACCCCTTGCATCGACCGCGGCCACGGTGGTGTCGCTGCTCGCGAACGTTACGGCACTGCCATCGAGCACGTCACCCAGCCGCGTCGTGACCCGGACCGCAATGGGAGCACTCGTTCCCGCCACGACGGCGGTGACGGGGAGCTCCAGCCGCACGGTGGCAGGCGGCAACTGCGGGACCCGGATGGTGGTCCACCCGACGACCCCCTGCGCAAATGCCGCAATCCGGGCCTCCCCCGGTCGAATCGCAGTGACGACGCCCCCAGCGTCAACCGTGATCACGTCGCGATTGGTGGAGTTCCACCGCAGCTCGATATCGGCCATTCCCACACCAGCCGCATCGTGCGCCTCGGCCCTGAGCAGCAGCGACGAGCCAACCGGTAGCTCGATGTCCTGCGGCGAGACGACGATCCGGGCAGGCGCCGTTGGGGCCTGCAGCGCGGCAAGGACGACGAGGGGAAAGACGTGCATGATTCTCGGTCTCGGTCGGGGTCCTGCAAGACCTAACCCAGGAGTGAAGCCGCGTCAACGGCTCGACGCGGGACGCGAGACGCATGGGACCGTCTGACCGTCTGACCGCCCGACCGTCTGACGGGACGCAGGACGCGGGACGCAGGACGCCGGACGCGAGAGCTCTCTCCGCTGGCTGGCGCATCCCTCCGCGGCCTGCAGTTTCGCCTGCCACGGTAGAGATCCCAACCAAGGCACC
>JBFHWR010000378.1:0-3407 GCA_041599395.1 Gemmatimonadales bacterium
GCCGGCCCGGATGGGCCGGCCGTCGCGCACCTGCAGCCCTCGTAGTCGCGGCGCTTACTTCAAGACGAACGTCACCTTCATGTTCACCCGGTACTCGGTGATCTTGCCATTCTTGGCGACGACCGATTGGTCCTTCACCCACGCGCCGCTGATGTTGTCCAGCGTCTTCGAAGCCCGCGCCACGCCCACGCGAACTGCGTCTTCAAAACTCTTCGGCGAGCTCGCCGTGAGTTCGGTGTGTTTTGCCACTGACATGTCAGTATTGTCTCCCTAGCGAAAAAAAACGTTACGCCGTCAGTGACTAATGACGGGCTCGAGCTGGCCGGCCTGCTGCACCCACTTGGTCACCACCTTCAACGACGGTGTCGCGCGGGTGAGCTTCTTCTGGTCGTTCACTTCCTTCATTTTGGCCGCGAGGTTCTCGGGATTGCGGGTCCGCAGCTCCTTGACCGTGTCGACGCCTGCGGCCTCGAGCAGCTCTGAAAACTCTGAGCCCACGCCCGATATTCTCATCAGATCCGCCATGTTCGCCCACTTCAGAAGCTGACCTTCGCTCACTCCTGTCTTGGCGCTGGCCGCCCGACGGCCCTCTGCGTTGCAGCAGAGCTTGAGAAGATCGTTTGTGGTTTTGATGTTCGCGTCCATGAGTTTCTGCGCAAACGACGGACCGATACCCTCGATCTGTTCGATCTTGTACGACATTGAATCCACCCTTCCTGGTGAGTAGTTGGAGTTACGGTTATGCAATTGCCCACTGCCCGGCCGACCGATTCCAGGACGGGCAGGCGCGGTGTTCCGGGGACCTGTGGCCCCCCAAAAAATTCTATTCATCGTGACACGAACCGGCTAGTTGTTCCGATCCTTCCCGGCCCATCTCTAAGGAAGAGGCGTGCCACGAATGCATGCGCTCGTAACGTGTTTCACCGCAAGCTCATAGGCGTCGGCGGTAGTTCGTGCGTCACGAGGCCATTCTGGATTGAAACGCTGGGAGTGCAGATTCAGAACACCTCAGCGTGACCGTCATCAGCTCCGCCCCCCGCCGGTCCTCTCGCGCCCGGGCGGCACGGGCAGCCTGAACCAGAATCGCGCCCCACCCTCGGCTCGGTTTTGCTGGCCGATTTCCCCGCCCCATCCCTCGACCGTAATGCGGCAGAAGTGGAGTCCGAGTCCCACGTTCCCACGGCGTTCGCCGGACTGTGAAAACCGGTCAAACAGGCGCTCAGCCAACGCCGGTTCCACGCCCGGACCCTCATCGTCCACGGCAACGAACGCGGCTCCGTTCTCCTTGCGGATCCGGATGGTCACCGATGCATTGGCCGTCGAATGCCGGAGAGCATTCTCTACCAGGTTGGCGAACACACGAAACAGCCGAAGGCGCTCACCGACGACCTCCAAGCCGCCTGCTGTTTCCCGATCGATCTCGAGCGAGAGCGCCACACTCCGTAGCTCACAGAGGGGCGCAAAGGTCTCGACTGCGGCGCGAGCGCTTTGCACGATGTCGTAGACGTCGTGCGGTGTGCCGCGAACGCTATCCACGTCGGCTCGGAACACATCGAGGATCGTCCGAATGAGGAGATCCTGACGCTCCAGCTGGGTTCTGCCTGCCTCCACGAGCTCCCGTGTTTTTGATCCGAGGTGTTCGTCCCGCAGAAGTGTCAGCAAACTCTTCACCGACACCAGCGGACTGCGGAGGTCGTGCACGATGCAATGAAGCAGGACGTCTTTCTTCTCGACCTCTCTCACCAGCTGCTGAAAATGAAGGGCGTTTTCCCGCGCCCGCTGGAGAAGGTTCGCATTTTCCTGGTACGTGGTGCGGGTGTTTTCGATCGTGAGGAGGCGTCGTGCGCCCACGCGGCAGGCGGTTGCCTCTAGGAACCATTCGGTTCCCCCATGATCCAGCTCAATCCAGACGCCCGACCGCTGCGACGTCTCACCGCGGGATTCCCAGCATCGCCTCGCGTCGACCAGGAAATGCTCCAGGAATGGTGACCGGGTGTGCGGCGTGAAGCCTTCCGCCCCCACCACGTCAGGCCAAACCGTGGTCAGCCAGGATGGGGGCGTTCCAACGACACCGAACCGATCGCCATCGATGAGCTCGAGCACGGCGATGTCCAGGGTTGCAAGCAGGTCCGCTGGGATCGGCCCGGTCACCGGCGGGCGAGGATTTGTTCGGCGAGACGTTGGAACGCATGCTCTACACCGTCCCCCGTCTTTGCGCTTGTCTCGAACGGGTGCCAACCCTTCCCCGAGAGCATGCCCACCGTGTCGGCAGCCACCTCCCACTGATCTCGAAGATCGGTCTTATTGACCGCAAACACGGCGGGAAGATCGCCGAGCGTCTCGTCACTCATTTGGCGCAACGCCACGGCCTGATCGATTGTGGCTGGGCGTGTTCCGTCGGCGACGAAGAAGAGCCCGGACGAGCCCCGAAGGTACGTGGTGCGGACACTCTGAAACTCGTCCTCCCCGGCGAGGTCCCATAACATGAGGTTCACGGTCTGGTCGCCCACATGCATCTGCTTCTTGTCGATCTTGACGCCGACCGTGGTATGGTATTTCTCCGAGAACATGCTTCGGACAAAGCGCTGCACGAGGCTCGTTTTCCCGACGGCAAAGGCGCCGAGCATGCACACCTTTGCCTGGATCACCGTGCGAGCGCGCCAGTCCGTCGCGGCTCACCGATCGTGACACGGAACGAGACGCTGCGATTGATGCGAGCGGCCTCAGCGGCGGTCTGTGCCGGAAGCGGATCCCGAGCCCCCAGGGGAACTGCTTGCAGGACACTGCGGTCGACACCGCGCGCGGCCAGCGCTTGCAGCACCGCATCGGCGCGCAGCCGGCTGACCGCTTCGTTGGTCGCGCTCGCACCTGCGTCGTCAGTCCGCCCCAGCACCTCGATTGTCGCGCTCCGGCTGACGCCGGCAGCCGCGCCCCGCAGGCGTTCGATCCGCACGACGATCACGCTGAGCACGGAATCCTGGTCTCGGCCGACACGGGCCGACCCGACCGGGAACAAGACACGCTCACGCTCGATTTCCGCTTTGAGATTGAGAATCCCCTGCATGTCGACGTTGACGAGTCCGCTGGTGTCGAACGCCGTGATGCCGGGTATGAGCTTGACGGCCTCTCTCGCGGCCGTGATCCAAGCGTCGGAGGCTGAGCCGGTGACGACCAGTGCGCCCTGATCGATTGCCAGGTCCACTGACCCTGGTGGCGCCAGAATCTGGGTTGCGCGCTGCTCCACAAACGGCGCCTCGAACGACAGATAAGGACTGAACGACGCCTCCACTCGCTCGATCGGAATCTTGCTGTCCGCCAAGATGGCGAGCGGATCGCTTGCCAACATATCGCGCAGTCCGGTGATGACGTACCTCCCTCCGCGTCGGTCCGCCTCGACAACCGTCAGC
>JBFHWR010000379.1:0-3403 GCA_041599395.1 Gemmatimonadales bacterium
CGTCACCCACGTACCGTGCGCACTGCTGCCTGACACGCGAGCGCTCATCGCGCCGAAGTCAAACCCATAGTAGTCGTCCACGTACCCGTTGCCGTCGTCGTCCAGCGTGTTGTTCGCGACCTCGCCAGGGTTGACCCAGACACCGTCACGTAGGTCGTCGTGGACGTAACGCACGCCGTTGTCCAGCACCGCGACGACGCTTCCTTCGCCGGTGACACCAAGCTCATCCCACACGCGCTGGGCCCCGATCATCTCCACGTTCCACGACACGGTCTTGCCCGCGCTGGTGAAGGCGGGTCTTGGGCCTGGATTCAAGACGGTCACGACGCTCCCTCCTTGACCGTCGCTCGGCGGCGGCGCTTGCGCCAGATAGATGAACTTGACCGAGGAGAGCTCGGCGACACGCTCGATTTCTTCAGGAGTCAACACCGCGACCACCGCGTTCACAATCCAAAGCGTCCGCGCGTCCTCGGGGCTATCGAGTTGAGAGAGAATCGGTGGGTGCCCGCGCGCCGCGATGACCTTGAGCGCGGAAATGACACGCGTACGAAGCTCAGATCGCGACGCCTCGGCTTCCGCCGCGATGAAACTCGCGTAGCCGTTTGGCGGCTCGAGAAACTGTTCTTCGCCAAGAACGATGACCGGGATGGTCGTGCGAGTCTGCATTGCGGCCAGCACCGGGCCGTCGATCTTGGGCCCGGTCGTGGCCGAATCGTCTACCACCGGGTCGTCTGGCTCTTGCTCGACGTCGGGCTCACTCGGCGAAGGAGGGAACAGCTCGCGCTCACCGCAGGCGATGAGCACGGCGGCAAGGCTCAGCGAGACGATGCCAAGGTGAATGCGAAGCACGGACAGAAGATGCCGTCATACGAGACATACGGCGAGTCCAAGTGAGGGGTGGAGCCTGCGGGAATGGCACGCACGACCTCCGAACACGGGAATCGCGGACCAGCACTGGAGCGCATCGGCCAACTGATCCGCGTACATCCGCATCGAAGCCGCAACGATCCGCGGCAGCAGGCTCAGATCGTCAGATTGTAAAGCCCTATCCACACTCCGACGCTAATCAAGGCTACCCCGATGGGCCGACCCAGGCGTCGACCCCAGGGAGCATTCTTTTCAACTGCCATGACGAGCGCTAGCAGCAGCATCCAGACGAGGCTCGTCGTGCCGACCGCGAACATCAGCAACATCAGCGCCCAACAGCACCCGACACAGAACACGCCGTGCCGCCAACCTATGTTGAGGGCCTCGGAGAACTCGCTCCCACCGTGCCAATGGCTGAGCAAGAACCCGAGCGGCGTCCGGCACTCGTCCAAGCACTTGTATTTCAATGCTGAGAACTGAAAAGCGCCTGCCACCAGGAAGAGTCCGGCACCCCAGACCCAGGCTTGCGACGATATGTTGCTCAAAAGGGCCCGATCAACGCCCCAGAGCAACCCGAGGGCAGCCACGCCAAAGGCAAGCCAGGCGATCAAATACCCGACGAGAAGTACAGCAAGTACAAGCGGTGCATGTGCTCGCTGCGCAATCATCTTGCGGAACAGGTTCACCAGTGGCACGGTAGTGGGCAACATCATGGCGACCGTCATGAGAAGCCATCCCAGCAAAAAGGCGCCGGCCGAGAGCCAACCGAACGTCTGCCCGTGGTGAGCGTGCTCAGGCACACCACCGTGACGGTGAAACAGCCAGCCGTAGGGCGACTGCTGCAGCCCCCACAGCGCTATCCAGGCCAACAGCACGATGCTGCCCAGCACCGGAAGCACGACGCTGCGCGGCGGCCGAGTAGTTACGTCGACCGTCATACCGCAGCCCTTGCACCGGACACCTGCAAACTCCGGCGCTTCATCCGCCGCGTGGACGACCAGGCGCTAGGTCGCAAACGCAAACTGCCCTTGGACAGCGCTCTTCCCCTGAATATTGAGATTCAGGTCGAGTGCCGCGTGCGAGGCTTTGAAGTGTGTTGCCTTGCCAACGTAGTACGGTGACTCCTCAATGACACAGAGCGCAGCATCGTGAAGCGTCGTCCGCCTGCCCGTCGGACCTTCAAAGGGATTGATCTCCGCATCCAGACTCGTCCCGATCTTGAGCTGCCCTTTGCCCTTGACGACGTCAAACGTGATGGGCGCCCGTTCTACCGCAACGACCTCGCCGATGAGCCCCGCCATGTCGGCTACCGGCCCACCCTTCTCTCCCGTGTAGACACTGAGAATTGCCTTCTCTTGGTCGGCCGTCGCCTTATCGTCCACATAGGCGACCACGCGCCAATTCCCCAATAACGCATTGTCCGGAATGTTGAGCAGGATCGCGTACGTGAGGCCCGAAACGTCCACGCCGTCGACGTCACCCTTTTCGAAATGCCACGCGATCGTGCCGTGACAGGTCCCCCCGTCAGGATCCTCACCAACCCAACAGGGACAAATTGCGTTGCAGGTGCACGCTTCCAGCATTGAGCCTTGAAGTTTGTACCCCATAGTCCACCTCCTTGCCTACTTGGTATTGCACAGCACAAATGGTTCTCATGTGGGCCGCGCTGTTGGATGACGTTCGTGTATCATGCTCGAGCGAGCCTCCCTTTCGCCGGCTCGATGTTCTGGTTGACGTGGAACACGTTGTCTGGGTCGTAGGTGGCCTTCACTGCTGCAAGCCGCTCGTAGTTGGCGCCATAGTTTGCCGGCGCGCGTTGATCGTCGTCGCTGGACATGAAGTTGACGTAGCCCCCATCACCACCCGAGTGAGGATGAATTGCTGCGTAGTAGTCTTTCACCCACTTGATGTTGGCCTCGTTGTCGGCTGGGTCGTCCCAGATGCCCGCAACGACCGGGGCAAAGTTCTTGTCTCGGTGTCCGAAGGCGGTCTCGTCGGCACCGACCCGCTGAGCCGCACCGTTGATCGGATGGAGGTGCATACTCGAGCTGATGTGTGGCGTCTTCTTGCCATGCTCGACGTGCGCAGCGATTGCCTCGTCCGTGAGCTCGGTGATGAAATCTGCTTTCCAGTAATGCTGCATGCCTTTCGGGACGAGACCGTCGAAGGCGCTGTTCATCGCCGGAAAGGATCTGACGATCACCTGCTCCGCCTTCACCTCGGCAGCGCCGCGTAACGGTTGGAGCACGCGTTCGGCCTGCTCGTGTGGGCCGTTCCAGCACGTGACCAGTACGCAGAAAAGATCCCCGACTCGATCGTCGGGGATGAACGGCAGGTCGGGAGCGATCTGCCAGCCGAAGAAGCATCCGAGCTGTTCCGGCGCAGCGGCAATGAATTCGCGGTAACATTCGAGGACCGCCGCGGCGTCGTCCACCTCGTAGAACAGCGGGCCGCCCACGATGTCACCCACCTCGTGCAGCTGAAACTCGAAGCTGGTCACCACGCCGAAGTTGCCGCCGCCGCCGCGCAGGGCCCA
>JBFHWR010000380.1:0-3343 GCA_041599395.1 Gemmatimonadales bacterium
CGCCTGAGAGACGCTGGGTCGCGGGCGCCTCGGACTACCCGGCTAACCGTGATTCAAGACGTACTCAGCGCCGGAGCCGGGGCGCCCGCGACCGGGGCGTCTCGGCGGCGACCTCCCGCCCGGTTCGCTTCCCCCCCAAACCAAGCCTTCAAGACGCGCAGCCTGACGTGATGCGGACTCCTCATGACACCCTACAGGTTTCGGTTGCTGCCGCCGGGAACGCGTTCCGGTTCGGGGCGGGGGAGTTCTGGAATGAAGTCCTCGCCCGGATTGATGAACCGGTTGAGCTCGATCTTGTACTGACGCTCGTATAGCTCGCGGTAGCGTCCGTCCCGCAGGAGCAGGTCCTCGTGCGTTCCGCGCTCCACGATTTCACCGGCCTCCAGCACCAGAATCTGATCCGCGCTCTGGATGGTCGAGAGGCGGTGCGCAATCACAAACGTCGTACGCCCCCTCCGCAGCGAGTTCAGGCCGTCTTGGATTTGCGCTTCACTCTCGCTGTCCAGGCTCGATGTGGCCTCGTCCAGAATGAGGATGCGCGGATCCGCGAGGATTGCCCGCGCGATCGCGAGACGCTGCCGCTGGCCACCCGACAATTTCACCCCCCGCTCCCCAACGATTGTGTCGTATCCGTCGTCGAACCGGTCGATGAACTCGTCGCAGTGTGCAATGCGCGCGACGTCCATCACGTCCGCCATCGTCGCTTGGGGTGCGCCAAACCGGATGTTCTCCGTGATGGTCCCGTCGAACAGGAAATTCTCCTGCAAGACGACGCCGACGTGGGCACGGTACTCGCGCAGCCGTAACCCCGTGAGGGGGCTTCCGTCGACAAAGATCGTGCCCGACTTGGGACGGTTGAACGCGGCCACCAAGCTGATCAGCGTGCTCTTGCCCGAGCCGCTCGATCCCACCAAGGCCGTCGTCGAGCCGAACGGCGCCTCGAAATGAATGTGCTTGAGCACCGGAACTCCGGGGTCGTACTCGAACGACACATCTTCGAATCTGAAATCGCCGCGCAGATGCGGCACCGGCGTCTTATGCGCATCCTCTTCGTCTTCCGTTGACATGGAGCGCAGTTCTCGAATGCGGTCGAGACCCGCGAACGCCTCGCTGATTTGTGTTCCGATACTCGCGATCTGAATGAGCGGTGACGCGACGAGGCCCGTGAAGAAGATATACATGACGAAGTCGCCCAATGTCATACTGCCATCCACGATGGCCCGCCCGCCGACCACGATCATGAGTACGCCGATACCGCCGACAATGACGGTGGAGAACGACGAGATTGCCGAAACACCGGTGACCGCTTTTGCCACGTTTCTAAACAGTCTGTGGACGCCCTTTGCAAAGACGTACTTCTCGCGTCGTTCGGCTGTGTAGGCCTTGACGATACGGATGCCGCCCAACGTCTCACCCAGCCGTCCCGTAACGTCTGCGTTGATTTTGCCTCGCTCCCGGAACACGGGCCGAAGCCGCGTAAAGGCCACTGCCATGGCTCCACCAAACGCGCCCAAGATCAAAATCGTGAAGGAGGTGAGCTGCCAGTTGAGATAGAACAGCACGGTGAGTGCGAGTGCCGCGGTGACGAGACCGCCGGTCAGCTGGACGAGCCCCGTTCCGACGAGATTCCGAATGCCCTCCGCGTCCGTCATGATGCGTGAGATGAGGACGCCGGTCTTCGTCGAGTCGAAATAGCGAATTGGCAAGCGGGCGACGTGTGCCTCGACGGTCTTGCGCATCTCGGTAATCGCACGTTGGGCCGCGACGCCCAAGATCTGCGAGAGCGAGAAGGACGTGCCGGCCTGGATCACGGTGGCGATTGCGACCGCGAGCGCCAGCGTGCCAAGCAGGTCGGCGCGTTGGTTGGTATAGACCTCGTCAATCAGGAACTTGGATGTGGCGGGGAGTACCAGGCCGGCCAACCGGTTGACCAGCATGAGCGAGAGGCCGAGCGCGAGCCGGAACCGATGCGCCCAGATTAGCTCACGCGCTTCCTGCCACGCGTTGGAGTAATTGGGCCGGCGTTTCTTCTCGGACATCGCCCAAATATACAGAGACGACGGGCGGTGCGGGCGGACGGGTCGAGGGTGCTGGGGCTTTGCGTCGTGGCGTCTCGCGACGGGTTATGCAAGTGGGACGGTCCACGAACGAACGAGGGCGGCCTCCGTGAGACCGCCCTCGAGCACCGTCTGGCGCGAAGCTGCTACCGCTTCAACTCCCCATCATGGACACGGGCCGTTACCCACGTGAAACAGGATGTTGTCCCGCACGTTGTTTCCTTCTTCTGCTTCGGTGACGGCGTGATGCACGTCCACTTCAATCCGAAGCGAGTAGAAGCCGGTGAAAGACAGCGCGCAGCCAGGAACGTTGAACGGTACGGCGGTTGACGATTTTGGGCCGAGGCCGGCGACCGCTGCTTCCATGGTCACGAGGTCACCGCCTTGCTCCATCTGGATTTCCACGTCGAACGGGCCGGCACTGCCGAGCCCGGTGTTGCCCACGGTGACCGTAATGGTAACAGGCGCATCTCGAGTTGTGCCGGGAATACTGACACTCTCGACCACCAGGTCCGGATCAGCGGGCGATTGGGGCAGGGCCCATCCAAAGTCGCTGAAGGATCCTTTTAAACCGCCCAGGCCCTTTGGCCCGAGCGAGGTTCGGGCAGCAAGGATGTCGGGCAGCAGTAAGTCGGCGAGCCTCCCCGCACCAAGGCGCGCGTACCTTGCTAGAAAGCCTGTTCCCGCGTTTGCCTCGGGAATCACGCAGTCCACCAGTTCATGCTGTGCCGGCACCAGCGGTTCAGGCGGACCTGTCTCGCCACGCGAGTGAAGCTGCGCATCTAGAAAGTCATCATGTGACTCGGGAAGAAGGAGGCAGATTTCTACTCGCACATCCTTCTCGAAGGTCATCGGTGGATCAAACGAGTAACAGTGTTCGAACTGGTGGTTTAGCGGAATGTCCGAAACCGGAAAGCAGGGTTGGTCTTTGACATTGAATGAGATCATATGGTCTGCTAATAGGGCTCCGGATGGCACGGACACCGCAGCTTGCATGTCTGGGGAGAACAAGTGGCCCCCTGCAGCCCCGAGGATTCCCGCGGCGCCGCTGATGCCGGCAAAGGCCAACAGCTCGTTGATCAGCAAGGCTTTGTCCTCATCATCGCTTTTCGCGTCGGCGTTTCTGACCAAGTCGATCAAGTCACGGGTGCGTGCCTGTCCGGCCTCGGTCTCACCGGCTGAAAGGTGGTCCTTGACTTCGGAAAAGAGGTTTTTGGCGGTCTCCGTATCCGGGCTCTCCGGGAACACCGCATTGATCAGGCGG
Organism: Gemmatimonadales bacterium; assembly: GCA_041599395.1. Lineage (GTDB taxonomy): Bacteria > Gemmatimonadota > Gemmatimonadetes > Gemmatimonadales > GWC2-71-9 > JBFHWR01. Next base: position 3,322 of record JBFHWR010000380.1, read on the forward strand.
TTGATGAGGGCCTGTGGTGCCG
>JBFHWR010000381.1:0-3333 GCA_041599395.1 Gemmatimonadales bacterium
CACGGTGCCCAGCGGTGGCATTACCGCGCCGGCGGTGGTTGCCGTTGCATCGGAACAAGGCATCAATGCCCTGGCCGACGTCCCCATTGCGGGAGCCATCGTCTTTCTCGCCGGATCTGGAAGGTCCTTCAGCGACGTTCTACCGTTGATTCGCGAGGGGACCCCGGGAGCGATTGTGCAGGTGACCACCAGTTCGGACAGGCGGTGGCAGGTGATGCGCAGCAGGCTGGAGGGCACGCGCTGGGTAAAGGGCTGGGCGGACTTCGGCGGCGCTCCGGTTCTCGAGATCCGAGAGTCCACGCTGGCGCCGGTGCTCGAGCGCCACGGCGTAGACATCGCCCGGCGCACTACCGATCGGGGTCCGCTCACGGCGCTCGCTCTGCCGAACCTGGAACTCACAATCGAAGCCACTCTCGCCGAGGAGCGCGCGACCGCGCCAAACGTCGTGGGTATTCTCGAAGGCAGCGACCCCTCGCTCACGCGTGAATACATCGTTTTCAGCGGCCACATGGATCACGTCGGGATCGGCCGGCCCGTGAACGGCGACAGCATTTACAACGGCGCGGACGATGACGCGTCCGGCACGGTTGCGGTCATCGAGACCGCCGAGGCCTTCGCCGCGCTCGACCCGCGCCCCAAGCGATCGATGATCTTCCTTGCGGTGAGCGGCGAGGAGCGTGGAATGTGGGGCAGCGAATACTACTCCCTCAATCCCACCGTACCACTCACTCAGGTCGTGGCAAACTTCAACACGGACATGATCGGACGGAATTGGCGCGACACAATCGTCGCGATCGGGAAAGAACATTCGGACCTGGGAAAGACGTTGAATCGTGTGAGTGCCCGCCATCCCGAGCTCAACATGACCGCGATCGACGACATTTGGCCGCGAGAGCGTTTCTATTTCCGTTCCGACCACATCAACTTCGCCCGCAACGGCGTGCCGATTCTGTTCTTCTTCAGTGGCACACACGAGGATTACCACCGACCGAGCGACCACGTGGACCTCATCGATGCGGAGAAAGAATCCCGCATCGTCAAGCTGGTATTCTACCTGGGGCTCGAGGTCGCTGACGCCGCCGAACGGCCACGGTGGGATCCGGAGAGTTATAGACAGATTGTAGGGGACAGGAATTAGGAGCTGGGAGTTAGGGGGCGGTGTTAGGTGTTAGGTGTTAGGTGTGAGCGAGATGGCTCAACCTGATCGGGAAACTCTACCCCCGTCGCCCCTCGCTCCTCGCTCCTAACCCCTTTTCCCCCAACGACGATTCCGATTCATGACAATCAATAGGCACTACTTCACGACCCTCACGCTCTTCTTGTCGCTACATGCATGTAGTGGCGGCACCGTTGAACGAGGAGGTGAAAACGTGGGTTGGCCCACCGTTACCAGTCCCGTCGCGCTCGATCCGGAAGCCGAGGAACGCATCGCCGACTTGTTGTCACGCATGACTTTGGAAGAGAAAGTCGGCCAGATGGTTCAGGCGGAGATCCAGAGCGTTACGCCATTCGATGTGAAGCAATACCGTCTCGGTTCGATATTGAACGGAGGTGGCTCGTTTCCGAATCAGGACAGGGCGTCCAGTGTGGCGGACTGGGTGGCGCTGGCGGATGCCTTGTACGACGCATCGATGGATACCACTGCTGGTGGAACCGCGATTCCGGTGATCTGGGGAACCGACGCGGTGCACGGTCACAACAATGTCAGGGGAGCCACCCTGTTCCCCCACAACATTGGTCTTGGCGTCGCACGCGATCCCGAGTTGATCCAGCGGATCGGCGAAGCCACCGCACGAGAGGTGGCCGCCACGGGTATCGATTGGACGTTCGCGCCCGCAGTCGCCGTCGTGCGAGACGACCGCTGGGGCAGAACCTACGAGAGCTACTCGGAAGATCCCGAGCTTGTTCGCGAATACGCCGGTCGCATGACCGCCGGTCTTCAGGGGGCGGCCGCGTCGCCCGATTTTCTGAGTTCGCGCCACGTGGTTGCGACGGCCAAGCACTTCATCGGCGACGGCGGTACCGACCAAGGCATTGACCAGGGAAATAACCTGTCCACCGAGCAGCAACTGCTGGACGTTCATGGGCAGGGGTACCTCTCGGCGCTGGAAGCCGGTGTGCAGACGGTCATGGCGTCGTTCAACAGTTGGCGGGGAGAGAAAATCCACGGCGACCGCTATCTCCTCACCGAGGTCCTGAAGGAGCGCCTGGGGTTCGACGGCTTCGTCATCGGCGACTGGAACGGCCATGCCCAGGTTTCAGGCTGCGGCAACGACTCGTGCCCGCAAGCGATCAACGCCGGCATCGACATGATCATGGTCCCGCAGGATTGGAAAGCGTTTTTCGAGAACACCGTTCAGCAGGTCCGTAACGGGGAGATCGACGAAGCCCGTATCGATGACGCCGTGCAACGGATTCTCAGGGTGAAGCTGCGGGCAGGGTTGTTTGCCAAGGGCCGTCCGTCAACTCGGCCCTTGGCAGGCGACGCATCGGTGGTTGGAGCCGTCAGTCACCGTCGTCTCGCCCGGCAAGCCGTCCGCCAGTCGCTTGTGTTGCTCAAGAATGCAGGCGGCATACTCCCACTTCGCCGCGACCTCGCGGTCTTGGTTGCCGGGCCGGGCGCAAACAATGTCAGTATGCAGTCGGGAGGATGGTCGGTCACCTGGCAAGGAACCGAAACGGACAACGCCGACTTTCCCGGTGCAACGTCGATCTTCGCGGGTATCCAGCGTGTCGTGTCCGCCGGTGGAGGCAGGGCAATCCTGAGTGAGAACGGCTCATTCGCGGAGCGTCCGGACGTGGCGATCGTCGTATTCGGTGAAAGTCCCTACGCAGAAGGCCAAGGTGATCTCGAGTCATTGAGCTTTTCGGCCGAGCAGCCGGAGGGGCTGGGGCTCCTGCGCCGACTACAGGAGCAGGAGATTCCGGTGGTGTCCGTGTTCCTGAGCGGCCGGCCACGCTGGGTGAATCCTGAATTGAATGCATCGACGGCTTTCGTCGCGGCGTGGTTACCCGGCAGCGAAGGAAGTGGGATCGCCGACGTGCTGTTCCGCAATAACGACGGCGAGGTGAATCACGATTTCACTGGTAAACTCTCGTTTAGCTGGCCGCGCGATCCTTCGCAGACAAGCCTGAATCGCAACGATCCCGTGTACGAGCCGTTGTTTCCCTATGGATTTGGGTTGCAATACGGTGACGTCGATACGCTACCTGACAGGCTCCCTGAAAGCAGGAGTTAGGAGCGGGGAGCGAGGAGCTAGGGGAGCATCGATGCCCCCCCTAACTGTGAGCTCCTCATTCTACCGAATAATCGCGAAGTAAAACCCCCGACTG
>JBFHWR010000382.1:0-3322 GCA_041599395.1 Gemmatimonadales bacterium
ACGACGGGATTCGGAGTCTGCGATTATCCAACAACATCACCTCAACGGAGCGGCTCGACGGGGAATCGCGGTGTCTCGGTTGTTCATCGGTATCCCTCGCCAACATGGGTTGAGCGGGAACCATCGAAAGCAAGAGCTGTGCCTCAGTTGGTATGCCGTTCACGTCCCCCTCCAGCCACGTGCCGCCCGTTCAGCCGTTCGTGGTGGTGTCCCAAGCCTCGAGGTGATAGTTTCCCGCTCTCCGAGACCGTGCTGCGGTGTGTACGCAACGGTCCTGCCGACAGTTGTGGTTTCCCGGAGGCATGAGGGGCGATGACGTTGCTGAGGAGGTCACACGCATGAATGCGTACAGCAGCAAGAGGGTCATCGGGTCGTGGTGCCTGTATGATTGGGCAAACTCGGCGTTCACGACGCTTGTGGTGACGTTTGTCTACTCGACCTACTTCACCAGCGCGTTTGCTCCTGACGAAAACGCGGGAACGGCGCTCTGGTCCCGCGGTATCGTCATCAGTTCGCTGTTGATCGCGCTTCTGTCGCCAATACTCGGGGCAAGTGCAGACCGAGGTGGAACTCGGCGGCGCTTTGTTGTGGCCACTACGCTGATGTGCGTCGCCGCTACGGCGGCGCTGACATTTGTGCGACCGGGGCAACCCAATGCGGTGTTGATCGCCCTGACGTTATTTGTCGTCGCAAACGTGATGTTCGAGATGGGGATTGTTTTCTATAACTCCTTCCTGCCTGACATTGCCGCGCCTGAGAGAATCGGACGGATTTCAGGATACGCGTGGGGCTTGGGCTACGCGGGAGGGCTTGTCTGTATGGTCGTGGGGCTCCTCGGGTTTGTCGGCATACCTGCGCTCGGCCTGGAGCCGTGGTTTCGACTGAGCGAAGCGGAAGGATTCAACGTTCGGGCAACCAACCTTCTCGTCGCGGTGTGGTTTCTGGTTTTCAGCTTGCCCATGTTGCTGTTCGTCCGGGATCAGCGAAAGCCGACCGGGCGACTCGATCTGCGGGGTGCCGTCGCGGATCTGGTCGAGACCTTCAGGAAGATCCGGCGGTACCGCGAAGTCGTGAAGTTCCTCGTTGCGCGTCTGATCTACAACGATGGTCTCGTCACGATCTTTGCGTTCGGAGGTATCTACGCGGCCGGCACGTTCGGTATGAGCTTCACGGACGTCATGATATTCGGGATCGCCCTGAACGTGGCTGCTGGGTTGGGCGCGTTTGTCTTCGGATTCGTCGACGATCGCGCGGGCGGACGGATGACCGTGCTGATCAGTCTCGTAGCGCTCACTGCGGCTGCCGGGCTGGCCGTGTGGGCGCCCAGCGCGATGTGGCTCTGGATTGCCGGAATCGGCGTGGGCATCTTCGCCGGACCGAACCAGTCGGCAAGCCGCTCGCTCATGGGCCGGTTCGTGCCCGAGCGCCACAAGGCGGAGTTCTTTGGGTTCTTTGCGTTCTCGGGAAAGGCGACCGCATTCCTGGGGCCGCTGCTCCTCGGTCGTGTCACGGGGCTGTTCGGCTCACAACGTGTGGGCGTGAGCACCGTGCTCATCTTCTTTGTCGTGGGTGGCATCCTGCTGCTCTCCGTGAACGAGCGGCGCGGCATCGAAGCGGCGAGCGCCTGAGAACGGTGCCGGCGACAGGACTGGTGAACGGCGACCCACCGCACGCGCCGCCCGGTCATCGGTCGGCGGATGTCCAGGAGGTGCGCCACTGCCCTGCAACGCACGTTGCCGTCACCGCCTCATCCCCACCGCCAAAAATCAGCGCATCCAGAAGTGCATCGCCCTCACATCCTCGCAAGGAAGGCGCATCGAGGTTGATGGTCACGAAATCCGCGGCGCAGCCCGGCGCGATTCGGCCGGTCCGGACGCCGAGTGCCCGCGCTCCGTTTTCCGTCGCGGCCCGCAGCAGCGACGTCGACAGCATACCGTCTGCGTCAATCAAGATACCACGAGATTGCGTCGCCAGACGCTGGCCGTATTCGAGCCACCGCATCTCCTCTACCATGCTGATTCTCGCGTTCGAGTCGGTCCCCAGACACAGGTATTCGTGGCAACGCGGGACGAGCGCCAGGCTGGGGATGCCGTCCCCCAAGTTTGCTTCAGTCACGGGACACACGCACACGGTACCACCGGCGTCCACAAACTGTTGGATGTCGGAAGGCGTAGCGTGCGTGCAGTGGATGGCGGTGAGACCGTCCAGGTTGCCCAGCTCGTTCATCAACGCGAGGGGGCGCTTGCCGTAAAAGGTGAGACAGTCATCGACCTCCCGTTGTTGTTCCTCGAGATGCACGTGCAGGACCATCTTCCGGCGCTGCGCTTCCGCAACGAGGGCAGCGACGTCGTCCAAGGTCACAGCGCGGAGACTGTGCGCCACGACTCCAATCGTTTGAGTCCGCCCATCGAGCTTTGCCTCGATTCGCTCCACCTGCTCCCAGTACGCCTCCAGGCTCGGCGACAGAAACCGCTGCTGACCGCGCCCGGCTCGGTGTCCGAAGCCGCCGGTGCGATAGTAGGTCTCGAGCAATGCGATCCGGATTCCGCTGTCGGCGGCGGCTTGCAGAACCAGATCATCGAGCGCGTAGTCGGCCCCGTTGCGGGAATGATGCAGGTAGTGGAATTCACCGACGGTGGTGATTCCCCGATCGCGCATTTCGTTATATGCCGATAGACACACCTGGTAGAACCGGTCGGCATCGAGGTCTTCGACCAGGTCATACATGGCCTGGCGCCAGCTCCAGAAGTCGCCGCTTCCCTTGAAAAACCGCTCGCCTTTTCCACGCAGTCCACGCTGGAACGCATGCGAGTGGGCGTTGACGAATCCGGGTAGAATCGCCTGCCCTGACAAGCGATTGGTGGATGGGCGACGCAACGCACCGACCTCGGTAATCGCGCCGTCGCCGTCGATTCCGATCTGAACCCCCGGCGCGAACTCGCGTCCGGTCCAGGTGAAGTCGGCCTCCACGATGTGCGAGGTTTCTCGCGTACTCAAGGCGACGTGCAGTACATGTGAACGATCCGCTCGAGGAGCGTCGCGCCCCGAACGAGGTCCGCAGCGGGGACAGATTCGTTGGGCTTGTGTGCCACCTCGATCGACCCAGGTCCGAAAATCACACATTCCAGCCCAAGGGATTGCAGCCAGCCCGCGTCTGTCGCAAACGATGCACTCACCGTCTCGCGCTGCGAGATCGCGTCACAGATGGTCCGATGAATTGCGGCGTCCGCATCGAGGACCATCGGTGGGCTGTCGCAATCGACGTCCATTGCGAACTCGGTGTCGCCCAAGGCCGACGAGACGACTCGCCGCAATCGGTCGA
>JBFHWR010000383.1:0-3284 GCA_041599395.1 Gemmatimonadales bacterium
CCCGCATCGTAGTAGCAGAGTCCTCTCAGGTAGGATCGCTCTCCAGCCAGGAGGAGACGGTGTCCAATGTCCCCGTCCAGCACCCGCCAGAGATGCTCGTAGTTCCTGAACACAAACGGAATGCTGAACACGGCCATCTCCGGGACGAACGACTCGAGAGGGCTCGCCGATACTTTGGTCATGGCGAGGCTCCCGATCTGGAGCATCTCGATCAGCTCCCGCTCTTCCCCAAGTTGCCCGCTGGGATGAATCTCCACGCGCAGCCGTCCGCCCGAGCTTTCCGCAAGACGATCGGCCATGTGCACCATGGCCACATGTACGGGGTGCGAGACCTCCAGGCCGTGTGCCAGCTTCAAGACCCGCGTGCCGTCGTCCGTGCGACAACCAGCGACGGCTGCGAGCCCGAGCGCCGCAAGCGCCGACCGACCGGCGGCGGTCCTCACTCGGCGTCCCCGAGCGAGGCGGCGAACGATCGAATCGTTTCGGCAAACTCGTCGCGCTTGCATGCGAACGCGAGAATCGCGCGCAAATAGCCCTGCTTGTCGCCGACGTCGTAGCGGCGTCCCTGGATAGGCACGGCGACGATTGGGGTGTGCGCAAGCATGTCGGCAAGCGCGTCGGTCAATTGGATCTCGCCGTTCCTGCCCGGGCTCGCCGTCTCGAGTGCGTCGAACACTTCGGGCGTGAGCACGTATCGCCCTGCGATCGCCAAAGTGGACGCCGTCTCGCCTGGTTGCGGCTTTTCGATCAACCGATCGACACGGATCCTCCCGTCACCCAATGGCGTTCCTTCTACGATCCCATAGCGCCGGATCTTCTCCGCCGGTACGTCTTCCACGGCAAGGACGGTGGCCTGTTGCTTTCCGAAGGCGTCGATCAGTTGTCGCGTGACTGGGACCCGCGCATCGAACACCGTGTCACCGAGGAGAACGGCGAACGGCTCCGCGCCCACGAAGGCACGCGCGCACCGAATCGCATCTCCCAACCCTGCCGGCGAGGGCTGGCGCACGTAGTGGATCCCTGCGAGCTGCGCGAGGCGGCGCACCGCGTCGAGTGCTTCGCGGTCGCCACGCTCCTCGAGGTGCGACTCCAGCTCGACGTTCCGACCGAAGTGATCTTCAATCGCTCGCTTGGTACGGCCGATGACGAGGAGAATGTTCTCGATCCCAGCATCCACCGCTTCCTGGACGACGTATTGGATCGTCGGTGTGTCGAGGATGGGGAGCATCTCTTTGGGCTGCGCTTTGGTGGCGGGGAGGAGTCGGGTACCCACACCGGCTGCCGGAATAACGGCCTTTGTGATCATGGATAGTCTTTCTTCTATGCCGTCTCCGCGTCGATCACCCGCGCGCCGAGTGCGCCAAGCCGCTGTGCAATCCGTTGCTTTATCCGGTCCTCCTTGACCACGCCGATGATCGCGCCCCCTGAACCGGTGAGCTTCGCCGACGCACCGAGCGCCCTAGCCGTCTCAACCATGGCGAGATCACGCTCGTCGATGCGCATGATTGAACGGCGCAAATCGAAGTTCTCATTCATGAGCGACGCGAATTGCTCGTGTCGTCCCTCGAGCAGCGCCTTCCTACCCGCGGGTGCAAGGGCGGCAATACGATCGAGTGTTTCAAGCACGACGGCATCACCGCGTTCCCACCGATCCCGCAAATCGTGCAGGACCCGCCCCGACACCTTGGTCGGCTGTTGTTGATGTGCGATGAACATTGGTGGCAAGAGACGGGTGTCGAGCGGCTCGTAGGCGCCGTGCCCGCAATCTTCCATGAGATCTTTCGCAAAATCCATGTAGACGAGACCGTCGTAGACTTGTGCCACCCGATCTTGGAGACCGGCGGTTATACCCAGTTCCTCGGTTTCGGCGGACAGGATCAGATTTGCCTGACGCTCCTTGGGAATCTCCACGGAAAAGAATTCCATCAGCGCGCGCAGCGTGGCCGTCACGATTGCGCTGGACCCCGCCAGTCCGACTTGGCGCGGAATCGACGACTGGTAGCGCGCCGTGAAGTTCTGCGACGGGAGAACGAGACCCTGCCGGTCGCAGTGATCGGAGAACGTCGTGACGGCCGCTGTGACCAGCCTCGCGCCGCCATAGTATCCCTGACGGGTAACCGACGCGACGAGCGCTCGGAGACTGTGAAATCCGTTGTCCTCGTGTGCGTCGGGCGCGATGCGGAGTTCGGTCGATTCCTGGAGCGTTACCGTGGCCCGAAAATTGTGAAGAACCACGGAGAGGGTGCGGCCGAAATAGCCGTCGGACGGGTTCCCCAGCAGTCCCGCCCGCGCGAAGGCGTGACACTCGACGACCCTGCCCCCCAATCCTACCCCTCCTGGATACCGAGCCCGTGCAACACGCCGCGCATGTATATGAAGGACTGCTGCATTCCCGGCAACGGATGCGCTGCGTCGATTTCGTACTCGAGGTTTACGTAGCCCGCGTAATTCATCGCCGCGAGCTGGCGGAAGATTGCGGGGATGGGCATGGCCCCTTCGCCGACAACGCATTGGCTCTCCCGATCCGTCAGGTCCTCGAGGTCTTTTGCGTGAATGTCCAGCAAACGGTTGCCGGCCTCCGCCAGCGCCTCCACGACGTCAACGCCGGTCCGCGCGGTATGGCCCAGATCGACACACAACCCCACGCGGGGGTCCATGTCACGAATGATGGGGAGCGCATCACGCGGGCCGGGAAAATGCTCATCCTCCGGTCCGTGGTTGTGAATCGCGACCCTGATGCCGTACTCCTTGACGAAGCGCTCGATCCGTGGCAGGGTCGCGGCTGTCGGGGCGATGACCATGAGTGGCATCCCGGCCGCCCTTGCGTAGTCGAAGTAGGTCCGGATGTCGTCGTCATCGTCCTGTTGCAGCGTGATGACACCGCCGCCCACGATGGTCAACCCCGCGTCCTCGAACTCCCTCCGCCCTCGAGCCAATTCCTCAGGCGTGCTGTCATACGGCAAGTGAAACGACTTGATGTTCACGTACTTCGAACGGAGCGTCTGGATAGCTGCGATGGCGTCGGCGCGGGCCAGCTCGCGAAGCGAATAACTTGCCACGCCCAGCCTGATGCTCGCGGGCGCCGTGGCGGCCGTTCGACCGGCGCAGCCGATGACCGACACCGGCACGGCCAGCCCTGCAGCACCGGCCGCGGCGGCCTTCAAGAAGTCTCGTCTGCTCTCGTGATGGTCTGTCATCGTCACACCTGCATTTCCCAGCCCCGCTCGTACTCGCGGCTCCACAGTGCCCGCGCCTCCGCACTGTCCAGAATCCGCCCAGTCGCG
>JBFHWR010000384.1:0-3265 GCA_041599395.1 Gemmatimonadales bacterium
GCCACCAACCTTTGGAGCGGGTGCTGCGGTGCCGACGATCGGGCCACCAACCTTTGGAGCGGGTGCTGCAGTGCCGACGATCGGGCCGCCCACCTTTGGAGCGGGTGCTGCAGTGCCGACGATCGGGCCACCCACGTTTGGCGCGGGTGCTGCGGTGCCGACGATCGGGCCACCAACCTTTGGAGCGGGTGCTGCAGTGCCGACGATCGGGCCACCAACCTTTGGCGCGGGCGCAGCGGTGCCGACCATCGGGCCACCCACGTTTGGGGCGGGGGCAGCCGTACCGACCATTGGGCCACCTACCTTTGGCGCGGGTGCTGCCGTTCCGACTATCGGACCGCCCACGTTTGGGGCGGGCGTTCCCGTTCTGACCATCTTCACCGCGGGATGCGTTGGCGGTAGCGCCCCGACGCGTGGGGAAGGGGAGAAGAGCTAGCGCCACCGCCCGTTTCACTGTCAGCTCGATCGTGCGGCGGCTGCGGTCTGGCGACTTGCGGAGGCGCCGTAAGAGACGCGTGTCCCGGCCCGGGAGGACGTGTGCTTGAGCGACCCACATTCCGACCGTACTTCCATTTGGAGACCGTCGAAGAGGAAGGCGTCTTCCTCTTGTCCGAGCACGGTCATTTCGTCTTGACGGGTCACTTGAACGAGCTGGTGGTCCCGCTGGTCGACGGGGAGCGAACCGCCGACGAGATCGCCGTCGAATTGGCCGACAAGGCGAAGCCGGAGGAAATCTTCTACACGCTGGCCCTTCTCGAACGCGACGGGCATCTCGAGGAGTCGAACGGGCCGATGCCGGAAGGGCACGCGGCGTTTTGGAGTTCACTCGGTGTCGCCGGAAGTCTAGCAGCAGCGCGGTTGGCCGCGACGGATGTTGCCGTGCAGGATCTCGGCCTGCACAGCACGAAACCGGTTGAGCGAGCACTCGAGCGCTTAGGATTGACGACCGCTGCTGAGGGCGACGTCAAACTCGTCGTGGTCGATGACTATCTCCACCCCGGGCTTCGAGCGATCAACGATGCCCAGCTTGCCAGCCGCACGCCATGGATGCTCCTGAAACCGCACGGGTTTGTCGTGTGGGTCGGTCCGCTGTTCGTTCCGGGAACGACGGGGTGTTGGGAATGTCTCGCGCGCCGCCTTCGCGATAACCGTGAAGTCGAGGGTTTCATCGAAAAAAAAGGGCAACCGGGGCCGTTTCCGGTGGCGCGGTCACGTAATCCGGCATCGGCTGACTATGCGATCCAGTTGGCAGCACTGCAAACGGCGATCTTTGTGGCAAGTGGAGGTAAGGCTCATTTGGTGGGCAACGTGGTCACCGCCAACCTCGCTGCTTTCATCAACGACACGCATATGCTCGTGCGACGCCCGCAATGTTCGGCGTGTGGCGTCCCACATGCATGGCGGAACGGGAATCGTGGGATGGTGCTCCACGATATTGGAAGGACGTACATCCAGGACGGCGGTCACCGGAGCGTCGCACCCGAGGCGACGTTCGAACGGTTCAAGCACCTGGTGAGTCCGGTGACGGGAGTCGTCAGCCACTTGACGCCGTCAAAAGAACTCAACACAGGTCCGCTGCGTGTGTACCTGGCTGGTCACAATTTCGCCTTGAAGAGCGACTCGCTCTACTTCTTGAGAGACGGTTTGCGGACCAACAGCGCAGGCAAGGGAATGACCGATGCCCAGGCGCGGACGTCGGCCCTGTGCGAAGCGATCGAGCGCTATTCGGGCGTGTATGCCGGGGAAGAGGAGACCATCCGGGCGACCTACCGTGATCTTGGTGCACGGGCAATTCATCCGAATGGCTGCATGCTGTACAGCGAGACTCAATACAGAGATCGGTTGCAGTGGCTGGCACGGCAGAGCCGTTTCCAGGTGGTTCCACTGCCATTCCGGGAGGACACGGAGATCGAGTGGACGCCTGTCCATTCGCTGACGTACGGCGTATCCCGCTACGTCCCGACCGGATACGTCTACTACGGGTATCCCTTTCGGGAGGAAGAGTTTTTCTACTGGGCTGACAGCAACGGTAATGCCGCAGGGAACTCCATTGAAGAGGCTATTCTCCAGGGGTTCCTGGAGTTGATTGAGCGGGACAGCGTGTGCATTTGGTGGTACAACCGACTGCACCGGCCCGCCGTGGATTTGTCGAGTCTCGAGGAACCGTACCTCAAGGGTCTGCAAGACTACTACGCGTCGTGCGGTCGACAGCTTTGGGTGTTAGACCTGACGACTGATTCTGGCATCCCAGCGTTTGCCGCGTTGAGCAGGCGTGTCGATCACGTGCGGGAGGATATCGTGATGGGGTTCGGTGCGCACCTCGACCCTCGCGTGGGGATTCTGCGCGCCATCACCGAGATGAACCAGTTCATGCCGGCGGTACTTGGACGGCATGCAAACGGAGATACTGCGTACGCGTTTGACGACCAGGAGGCGATTCGATTCTGGACGACCGCGACGCTTGCTAACCAAACGCATCTACAGCCGTTGGGCCAGTCGCACACGCGGCGGTTACATGATTACCGGAATCTCTGCAGCGATGACGTGGGTCAAGATGTTCGGACGTGCGTCCACATTGCGGCTCAGCTCGGCATCGAGACACTGGTACTCAACCAGACACGGCCGGATATCGGGCTAGCGGTCGTCAAGGTCATTGCACCGGGGTTACGTCACTTTTGGGCACGGTTCGCACCCGGCAGACTGTACGACGTCCCTGTCCGAATGGGCTGGCTCACCCATCCGACGCCAGAGGCCCTGCTCAACCCTATCGCGATGTTCATATGAGCGGCTCTTCTGACACCGCGCCCGCACAATGGGTCTACGCGCTCGCTGACGATGTCCAAGTCACGAGCGCGGGTGACGCCATCGTCGTGTCATCGGCCCGCGATTCAATCAAGCTTTCTGGCCTGAGCGCGGCGGGTCGCGAGGTGATGATTCGGTTGGCTGACCACCCCTGTACGGAGGATGAGATCGACACAGCTATCTCTGACGGCGGCGGGCTCGACGCACTTACGCGGTTCTACTACTACGTGCCCTCGCTGTTGCACCGCCGGATGCTCACGCTCTCGGTACGCGGCGCGAACGGCCACCCGCCTTTTGCCGTACTTGAACCAATCTCGAAGTATTATCGCCACCGCCGGGCGCCGGTCAGTCTCGCGTCTCGTTATCGGCTCTCGCGTTTCGCCTATGTCCGTCGAGGGGAGGGTGGCGGTATTCATCTCGAATCCCCGTTGTCTCATGCACGCGTCTATCTGGTACATGAGGC
>JBFHWR010000385.1:0-3246 GCA_041599395.1 Gemmatimonadales bacterium
AAAAGATGGGCTGGGCTATCGCGACATGCCGTACCGTAAGACCCTCGATGTGTTCAGTAACTAGAACGGCAGCGATCCACAGAGCCCCGTGTCCTGGGAGAACATTTGGATATTGGCGGCTGAAAGGATGACCAAAACCCCTGCAACGCGTTTGAGCTTGGAAAGAATGGTTGCCGCGCTGAGCCGCGTTCATTACCGTAATCTGTCGCCGATCATCTGCGGCTCATCTGCGTCAATCTGCGTTATCTGTGGCTCCGCATCCCCTCCAAAACGGTGCGCGTGGTGTGCCGGATCAGCTCGTCGACATCTTCGTAGACCAGGATGTGCCCGTCGATCCATAATGACGCCAACCCGTGGAGCGCGCTCCACGCCACGTAGGTCTGCACGCGGGGATCCTGACGCTTGAGCCCGCCGCTCCGCTGATGTGCCCGGATCACCGCGACCATCTCCTCGAATAACGCGAAGCCAGCCTCCCGTAACTCAGGGATGTCTTCGCGCGTGAGCGCCTCCTTGCCGTACATCAGGCGGTAGTGCGCCGGATTCTCGAGCGCGAAACGCACATACTCCTCACCCATGCGGCGCAAGCGTTCGAGACTCGATCGCGGCGCGCCTGCGTCAACGGTTCGCAGGCGATCTCTGAGACGGGTGAACCCCACCGCGGCGACCGCGACCAGGAGGGCGTCTTTGTCGGCAAAATGGCGGTAGGCTGCCGCCCGCGAGACGCCCAAGCGATCGCCGATCGCACGCATGGTCACGCTCGCAACCCCACCCTCGGCAATCATCACGGCGGCCTCGGCGAGGAGCGCCGCCCGCAAGTCACCGTGATGATACGTGCCGGCCCGTTCGGTCATGCATCAATATCATCGAAAATGTTGACAGCATCAACATCTTGGCGTATGTTGACATCGTCAACACCGCGTCGTATGGCGCGAGGCTCCATCCGGGAGGCACGCATGGCCGAGCAGACGGACGGCAGCACGGACCAACCGTCGGAGAGTTCTCGGGTGGTGGGCTGGGGGTTTTGGATCGGTTGGGTGCTGGCCGGCGCGATCGGATGGGCAGCGGCCGAGCCCGTCTACCGCGCGGTGTCTCCGACAACCGGGCTCGTCGGCGGGAGCGATTTCGCCGGGGCGGTCGGCTGGATCGTGACGGGCGTCCTGCAATGGCTGTTGTTGCGACGACAGGTGTCGCGGGTGGGTATGTGGCCGTTCACCGCCGTTGCTCCGGGCGGCTTGCTGGTCTTCACCGCCGGTGCGGATGCGGGCTGGGTCCTCCTCCTGGCAACGTCGGGAACGATCGCGGGGTTGCTGCAATGGTGGATTCTCAAGCCACACATCGCCCGTGCCGGACGGTGGGTGCTGGCCAGCACCGCCGGCTGGATTGGCGGGATGGCTGCGGGCGCGGCCGTCGGCTGGCCGGCCGGGTGGAGCTGGCCCCTGATCGGGGTCGTCTACGCGGCGCTCACCGGGTCCGCCTTGCTGCTCTGGAGTCGTGAGCCGGCCGCTCCCACACGCGGGGCAGCGCCGCCGGTGTGGATGATGTGGACGAAACGCGTTTTCAAGATGGCGGCAATCGTCGTGGGCGTGCTGTTCGTCGTATTGATAGGTATCGCCATCCCACTGATCAGTGCGATGACTCGCGATCCCGTCGCCCCGACGTATGCTGAGAACTGTGCGGTGTGCCACGGAGAGAACATGGAAGGCGCCGCGCAGGGTCCGGCGTTGGTCGGCGCTCCTCTCGTCCACGGAGAGGCAATCCCTGAATTGACCCGGAGTATCGCCGAGGGCTTTCCCGGTCGGGGAATGCCCAGTTGGGCGCAAACCATGGACGAAACCGGCATCAAGGCACTGGCGATCCTGATCGCCGAACGTCGTCGGGATCTGTGGTGGAATGAATTCAAGATGGACAAGGAGTTGGTGATTCCCACCGATAGGATTGAAACGGAGCTTGCGACCTTCCGGCTGGAAACGGTCGCTACCGGCATTGATCCGTACGCCTTTTCCATCGCCCCACTCCCCGACGGCCGGATACTGGTCACCGAAAAGAAAAAGGGGGTGTCCATCGTGTCTCCCGATGGCACCCGGTCCGGCCCCATCGAGGGAACACCCAAGACGTACGACGTCGGCGCGGTACGGTGGGGGCTGGACTACGGAGTCGGTTGGCATCTCGATGTGGCTCCGCATCCCGACTATGCAACGAACGGATGGATTTACCTGCACCACACGGATGTGTGCGCCGACTGCCAGGGGTTCGGAACGAAGTCCATGAATCGCCTGGTCCGCGGCCGGATCGAGGATGGGAAATGGGTTGACCAGGAAGTGATCTGGAGCGTGCCCGACACCTTCTACAATGCAAACGCTGACCTCGGTGCCGGTGGCCGGATCGCGTTCGACGGCGAGGGTCATGTGTACCTGAGCGTCGGCGCCAAGGACGCTCCGTTCGAAGCGATTCAGGACCTCGGCACTCCTTACGGCAAGATTCATCGCGTTCACGATGATGGCACGATACCAGACGACAATCCTTTCGTGAACGTATCCGGCGCCTGGCCGAGCATCTGGACGTACGGTCATCGGAATCCCCAGGGCCTCGAGTTCGACTTCACATCCGGAAAATTGTGGAGCTCGGAGATGGGTCCGCGGGGTGGAGACGAGATCAATCTGCTGCAACCGGGCAGGAACTACGGGTGGCCGCTCTATACCCTCGGAGTCGACTACGACGGAGACGCGATCGACTACTTGCAAGAGGCCGGGGTGGCGTTCGAGGATATCGAACAACCGGTCGTGGACATCACGCCGTCAACGGCAGTATCCAGCTTCATCATCTACCATGGAAACGCGTTCCCCATGTGGCGGGATCATTTTCTCGTCGGCACCCTCATCGGGACCGAGCTGAATCGCATGGAGATCGAGAATGACAGGCACGTACACACAGAAGTCCTTTTGAACGATCTCGCGCGCATTCGGGACGTGGAGATGGGAGCGGATGGATTGGTGTACCTGTTGCTCGAACACGAGTCCGGGAGTCGGATCGTTAGGTTGGTGCCGAGCCACAGATGACGCAGATAGGGCAGATCAACGCGGATCGCGGATGGGTCTTCATTTCGGAAGTAGGTGAATCATGGCACTGTCACATATTGGAGTGCTGTTCGCCGCAAACTTGACCGCGGTGCTGATGGCTGGCGCCGGCTTCGTTGCTGGAGTGTTGTACTCAGGGATCGGATTCTTTGCCGACCTATTCGGACGCGGG
>JBFHWR010000386.1:0-3244 GCA_041599395.1 Gemmatimonadales bacterium
CCTACGTTCATCGCGATGCCCTGAATCCCGGTTGGAATGCCAAAGCGGAAGAGTGATCGAATGATCTGCCAATCGGGCGCGAGACGCATCCCCTTGTGGAACTGGACGACCCATTTGTGAGAGAAGAAGAGTCGATGAGCTGCGACGAGGCTCAGAACGCCACCAGCGATCACCGTGCCCATCGCCGCACCGGCCGTGCCGAATGCAGGAATTGGCCCTAGTCCACGGATCAAGATCACGTTCAGGACCAGATTCAGTACCGTGAGCGCAATGCCGTATCGCAGAGGCGTCCGCGCATCACCGGCCGACCGAAGCGCGCCCCCCAACATGAAGAACACCATCATTCCAAAACTGAATAGGAACATGATGCGGAGATACGGCAGAGCCTCCGCCCGAACTTCCGGGGTGGCGTTCACGATCTCGAGCAAACCGGGAGACAGCACGTAGCCCAGCGGCGCCAGAATCCCCACCGACAGCACTGCGGCCGTGAGAAAGGCCTGATAGACGGTGCGGTTCACTTTTTCCGGTTCGTTGCGACCCGCGAACCGCGCCACGAGCACGCCCATGCCGGTGAACAGTGACGCGATGAAGACCATGACGACAAGGAAGATCTGCCACGCCACGCCAATCGCCGCGTTACCCGTGTAGCCCACGTAGTGCCCGACCATGGCGTGATCGACGATCCCCTGTAACCCGCCGATGATGTTCTGTAGCATCGTGGGCCACGCCAGTTTCCACACTGCCGGAGCAATGGGGCCCTCGACGATCGTGCGGTCGAACGATCTCGCCTGTCGTGGCTCTGCGCCCATGTGAGTTGAGTGAGTTAGATGACAGCCGGCTTGGTCTGCTGAGGTGCTTCAAACTAGCATGAGGATCTACGGCGCGGCAGGGCGGCGGCAATCACCTCCACACGCAGATGAGCAAAAAGCGCCCGGGCGTCGTTCCCGGGCGCCGTGGCGAACAGCCCGTCGTTTCCGTTACGGTTGAGGCGCCGGCGTGGTGCGGGGTCCCCAGAAGTAAATGTTGTCTTTGTGCGCGGTGCATTCGGCGAACCGATCCGGCGCGTCCGGATGCCGCGCGTCAGCGCGTCGTCCGATCTCTTGCAGCGCGGCGAACACAGCGGCGTTGTCCTGACCAATCCGGTACCAGTTGACGTTCCACTCATCACCCCAACGGTGGAAGAACATCCCTGCGCTAAACATCTTGCCCTCGTCAACGAGTTCCTGCTCGATCGGGACCGTAAGCGAATCGTACGAACGGGAGATTTCCTGCACTACGGACTGCGGACAGATCCATTGGGAGATAAACAATGCGCGGGGAAGCTGATCGTCCTGCACGCCTTGCCCGTAGGCCTCTGCCGTCCCGGCGATGCAAAGCGCCAGGGCTATGAAGCACGTTCGTCTCATACGAGCCTCCTTGGAGGGTTAAGGGGCGTCATCAGTTTTTTGCACCGGATGTGACCTTCTCAACGAGCTGTTTCGGCTCCAGCAGCTCGAGTCCCAGCGTCTTACCCTTTTCCGTTGCCGGTACACCGTCCGCCAACCATACCGGCGCTGGTGCGTTCATCAGGTAGTGGTCGAAGAATTGCTGCATGCGGACTTGCCAGTCTTTCCGATTTTGGTATTTCCTGAGCCCGTGTGCCTCGCCGTTGTAATTGAGCATCCACACGGGTTGATTGAGGCGTCGGAGCGCGACGAAAAACTCGATTCCCTGGTACCACGGCACCGCACCGTCTTCGTCGTTGTGCATCATCAGCACCGGCGTGTTCACCTTGTCTGCCCAGAACAACGGCGAGTTGGCGATGTATCGCGGCGTTGCTTCCCACAGCGTGCCGCCAATACGTGACTGCGACTTTTCATACTGGAACATGCGGGACATGCCGGACTGCCAGCGGATCCCCCCGTAGGCCGAAGTCATGTTGGAGACGGGCGCACCGGCTTCGGCGGCCGCGAAAATGTCCGTTTGCGTGATCATGTACGCAATCTGATACCCGCCCCAACTGTGCCCCTGCACCCCGACGCGCTTGGGATCGACAAACCCTTTCTCCAGGACGCTCAACACCCCAGACACAACGCAGTCCATGGCGCTTTCTCCCGGGTATCCCACTTGGTAGTGCACATCCGGGATGAACACCACGTACCCGCGGCTGACGTAGAAACTGACGGAAATGCTGGAGCCGCCCGGGGTGGGTGGCCGGTGCGAGTGCAGTCGATCCGAATTCTTCTCGTAGAAATACACCATCATGGGGTATTGCTTTGACGGATCGAAGTTCTCCGGTTTGTACAACAGTCCCTCGAGTTCGAGGCCATCCGTCGAACGCCACCGCACCAGCTCCGCCGAGCCCCACAGAAATTCGGCCATCTGTGGATTCGCATCACTCGCCTTCCGCATGTCACCGAATGAGAGATCGCTCGTCCACAGGTCCGGGTATTCTCGGAAGCTCTGTTTGGTGAACATCACCACGTCAGCGTCGCCGGCCTTGGTGGGCGATCCGAAGCTGAAATCGTCCATGAGGAGGACACGCGGCGGCGCATCGCCGCGCACACGGTCCGTCGCGTAACCGGACGATTTTGTGGTGCGATCGAACGCGCGGAGCAGCATCGGGTCGTCGGCGGCGATGGCGTCCGCGTCGGGGTCGAGGCGCACATACCGAAACTGAACGTTTTCCTGACGTCCCACCGACTCAGTGATGTTTCGAGGTGGGCGGCGGCCGGTTGGATCGGTCGCCCAGATATCATGGCGATCGTAGACGAGAAACTCCGCGTCCCCCTCGGTCCAACCGGGAGACCCATACGACGACGGGATCATTGGCCAATCGTGCAATTCGTTGGAGACCGGATGCGGTATGCCAGCGCTCAAGTTCGTCGCATCCCCTCCAGCGGCCGGCATGGCAAACCACGCTCGCCGGTGGCCGTCCCACCATGCCAGGTACGTACCTTCGGGAGAGAGGGTGGCGCGACCCTGGAGGCCCTCCAGCAGCTTGGTCCGTTCTCCGGACGAAACGTCCACGATGTAGTAGTCAATGTACCGGGGCGTATCCCATGAAATGCTCTTTCGGTATGGCATGTTCGAGGACCCGAGGGCCGTCGCGGCGTCACCCTCCTTCCCGACGTCGACGTCAGGCATGTCGCGAGTAGCGAGCTGCGTCACCCGTCCGCTGTTCAGGTCCACCACGGCTGCGTAGGTCCGTTTCAACTCCTCGTCGCGGTTCTGGAGCTGCATCGGCTGAAGGAGCGGATCACGC
>JBFHWR010000387.1:0-3206 GCA_041599395.1 Gemmatimonadales bacterium
CGAGAAGTGCGGGTCGATGCAGGTGGATCATGGCCGGGCGGTGGAACCGTATTGGTGATTGACGACGAGGAGGCGGTCCGCAGCCTCACCGCACGCATTCTGGAGAAGCACGGTCTCAACGTACTCACGGCGGCGGATGGTCGGAATGCGATCGATGTATTCAGGGATTGCAGCTCCGATATCGACGTCGTCATCCTCGACCTGACAATGCCGGGGTTGGGTGGTGAGGCTACCTTGCGTGAACTGCGATCAGTCCGGCAGGATGTGAACGTGATCATCGCAAGCGGGTTCGGTGAGGAAGACGTCGCCGAACGCTTTGCCGGTGAGGGAGTGGCGGGGCTCCTGCAAAAACCGTATACGCCCGATGTGCTTATGGAAACAGTGCGGGACGTTCTCTCGCGAGAGCCGGCGGGCGCATAGGAACTGCAAACCGCTGGTCGCGGGCATGCGTGTGATGGGTGCCGCGGCTGGCGTGAAGCAGGGGCGCGGGCGGGCGGCAAACCCTACGACGTCGCTTCCGCGACCTCCGGCACCCCCTCAATCTCGTCCTGGAATCCGCTGTCCACCTCGGCATCGACCTGCTCCTGGATCTCCACCAGATGGAGATGCGTGCGATGCAGAGTCCAGAAGCCTACAAGAGTGATGGGAACGTAGTTGAGAACATGGTACGCGAGCGCGTACGAGATGGCCGCCTCCGGTGACACGCCAAACAGTGCCAAGCTCGCCCTCGTTACGGCCTCGAACACACCGACGAATCCCGGCGTCGACGGGATGATGAGTCCAAAGTTCAGCAGCGACTGAACGACATACGCTCCGTGAAGCGGCAGGTTGAGATCGAAAGCCATACTGCAAAACCAGAACGAAAGACCGTTCACTCCCCAAATCACGAGCGACCAGAACACGACGTGCCCGATCCGTGACCAGCTTCGGATTACGTCGAGCCCCTCGTGAATGCCGTGAGCCACCTGGATGACATTCTCCACCCACTGGGCCGGGAGGAACACCCCCAGCACCTTACGGGTCAGCCGCACGGTCTGCGACGGAAAGTGCGCCGCCACGCCGCCTGCACCGATGACCACCGCGAAGACGAGCGCGGCCGCCAGCATGAGCTTTCCAAGCCCGACCCCACCGACCTCGGTGCTCGCGCTGAACCCCCCGATGACGATCGCAAGCGCAAGCAGGGCGAACAGCGTCAGACCGTCCAACACGCGGGAAACGAGGATGGTGGTGAACGCGGTAGAGAAGCGAACTGAGGTGAGCCGTCGCGCGACATACGCCCGTGCAACCTCGCCGGCACGGGCGGGCAACACGTTGTTGCCCATGAGGCCTACTGCCGTGGCGTACCATAGTGGCCGGTACGGAAGTTTTTCGCCGTCAAGCCGCAGCAGATAGCGCCATCGTACCGTCTGCAGCGGGAACGCTGCGAAGGCGAAGATGGCTGTGAGGGCGAGTGGAAGCGGCTTCGCCCGCTTGAACTCACCGAGTAGGGTACCGAGATCGATGTCGTGGAGCGCCCACCACAACAGCGGAATCGAGACGGCAAGTCCGATCAACGTGGACCAGTGGAACCGTTTCTTTCTAGTCCGCATGTCGGGACCGTCTATCTGACGCCGGGAGCCGACTCGTCACGTGATCAATCGATACAGCCGCACGTACTCGACGTCCAGCTCGGTCTTCCACCGCGCCAGTACGTAATCGGTCCCAATGTCGAGCAGCGAGAGATCGGACGGAACGTCTACCCAGGCCGTCAGAGTCCCCTCCGCCGAAAAAACGAGCCACGGCGTCTGCTTCGCACCCCCCTCTCGCCACGTCTCGACCCACACTCGTCCCGACGCATCCGTGGCCAACGATCGCAATGCCGGTTTGGCCGAGGGGTAAGGGACCTGCGAGAGCCAGCGCTCGTAGTCGGGCCGCCGGCTGGGTTGCCTCAAAGTGCCGAGGACCAGTTGGCGAAACTCCCCACGGTCTCGCTCTGTGACAGGTGTAGCTTTTTGCTGCCAGCGAATCAGGCGCTCCAGCGCGCCATCGAAGCGGTGGACAGCGATTTCGGGACGCCCGGTGTCCGCTACGTATAGCCGCTCGCTGCTCCAGGCGACGCCAGTCGTCAGGGCAAACGGAAGTGCGTGGATCACCAGCCCCTGACGCCATTTCCCAACCCTGAACCATTCCTCCCCAGTGATTGGCCCTAGCGTGTCGACCTGCTCGCTGCCTGCCCCGTGCCGGACGATTACACCGGAAGGCCGGAACCGGTCGCCCTCTCCGTACACGGCCCACCATTCCAGTTCGTTCCCGTACGACGCCCGCTGGTAGACGTCGACCAGCAACGATCCGTCCGCCAACATCCGGCCGATCAATCCGGGCCTGTACGGTCCAATCCGACTGTTGAACAGATACGTTCCATCGGATGCGAACCACGTGAGCGCTCCCACCGGCCAGTCCGACGCGACGAGGGTGTCACCTGGAAGCCGATCGAGAGAGTGCAGCCGCTGGAATTCGCCCGGGCCCTGTCCGCGTCCGCCCACGGTCTCGAGATGCGTTCCATCCGCAGCGAAAAAACGGATCTCCCTGCTTCCCCTGTCGGCCACCACGATGCGGCCGTCGGACAGCCGGAATGCGCTGGCAATCTCGCTGAACTGATGATTGGGGTCTCCGTCCAGCGTTCCGATCTCGGTGGGGGGCGTTTCCGAGAGCCGCCACCGCTCGAGGGGTGACGGAGCCGGCAGCCCGTTCTCGACAATGGTGATGCCGGCGCTGTCCCGCAGGCTGGCCGTCTGCCGAGGGGCGTGAGATTGGCCGCACGACAGCGCCCAGGTCGCCGGCACCAGCGCGACGAAGATCAACCACCTGTTGTCGTATGTCCGGGCAGGGGGCATGAATTCTAGGCTACAAGGCGTGGGGCGCTGACGCTACCCGCGCCCACACCGTTCACGGCCTCTTCATCTCCACTTCAACCGAACGTGGCTAAATATGTACGTGTTATGCAGGAATCACGCAGAGCCACGGGGAGGTGAGATGGTGCCATCGACGCCAGTGACCTACAGCGCCGACGAGGCCGGCAGGATCCGCGAGATGCTGGTGCAGCCACATGGCCAACTGGTCTGCCCGCGATGCAGCGACGACCTCCTCATCGGAGCAGCCACCATTCGAAACCGCCACACGATTCGCGAGGTGTTCTGCGCGGGCTGCCACCGCTGCCTGATGGTGAG
>JBFHWR010000388.1:0-3206 GCA_041599395.1 Gemmatimonadales bacterium
CCCAGGCACTGGCCAGGACCTGTTGCGGGCCCTGGTGCTGGCCTCTCCACTCGCGGCTCGCCGCCCGTTTGAGCACGGGTTCCACAAGGCTGAGCCACGTGTCTGTCCACACTTGCGCGGACCCCGCCTTGACCTGACCACTCGATTTTCCGGAGGCGATGATCTCCTCCAGACTCATGCGGAGCGCCCGAAACTCGCTCCGGCTCTTGTGATCGAGCAAATCGGTGACGTCGGCGAAGAAGAGGAGCTTGATCAGCGCCGGTTCGCGTACGGCCAGCGCATGCCACTCGGTACCGACAGCGAGTAGTCGCTCACGGCAAGGCAGCGACGGATCGCAATTTGCCACGGCCTGGGCCAACCGGCGAACCCCAGCACGATATATCTCGTTGAAGAGATGCTCCTTGCTGGCAAAGTGGCGGTAGATCGTGCCTTCCGCGATGCCGGCCCGTTTGGCGATCTGGGGAGTCGTGCTACCGTGGTAGCCCTGAGTCGTGAACAACTCCAGCGCGGCGCGGACCAGACGATCGCGCGTGCGTTTGGGGTTCCGCTTTGCCGGATGACTGGCCGGGTCGGGGGGTGGGTGAGTCATCGCTCACTACTCTAAGCGCTGCCGTCGCACTTGCCAAGGTCATTAGAGTTCTACGACGGACCGCGCCACGCGGCGCCACGCACCGTCGTAGGCTCGGGTAATTCGTTGTCTGTGCTCGGCTTGAGCACTCGATATAGGGGAACGGTGGTAGGTGTGAACACTGCAATTGACTTCAAGACGCTCTGGCATCAGGCCATCTCGTATTCGGAGTTCGTCGAAGCGGCTGATGAGAACCGCACGCTCTGGCAGGGCGTCTACCGTACCGCGAGGATTCCTGACTGGGCTTTCGAGAGCGCGTGCCGGCAGGGTGAGGGGAAGCGCTTGCTGGCGATCGTCGAGGATTGGTGTGGAGATGCGAGCAACACGGTTCCGATTCTCGCACGACTCGGCGACGAGGCGGAGTGTCTCGAGATGCGGGTGATACTGCGCGAGGAGCATCCCGCTGTGATGGATCAGTACCTAACACACGGGTCGAGATCGATCCCGATCGTGATCGTTCTCGACGAGCATTTCCGCGAACTGGGGCATTGGGGACCTCGCCCCTCGGAGCTGCAGGAGTGGGTGATGCTCAACAAACCGCTCATTCCGCCCGATGAACTCTATCCCCAGGTGCGCCGGTGGTATGCGAAGGATCGGGGAGAGACAACGCTGCGGGAGGTGCTGGCCGTGCTCAACCAGAGCACATCAGCGCCGGCATCCGCGTGAGGGCTAAAAGGTCCAGCGAGCGTGTCCCTGTGGCCGTACACCGTCTTCGCCGACGCCGACGGTGAGGCCCAAGACTCCGGCCCGCCCAATCGTCGCCATGAGACCCGCGCCGCCCCCGACGTGCAGGTCGTCGGCGGTGATCCGGAAATCCCCGCTGTCGAACACGCGTCCGGCGTCCACGAAGGCCAGCAGGGACACGCTCGCGACCTGACGCTCGCCGACCATGCGGTAGCGGAGATCGACGTTCGCGATGAGCTTGTCCCCAGCCAAGAACCGGTTGGGCGAGAGACTGCGGTGCGACCCCGGCCCGCCCAGCCCGCTGTACGGCCGGTCGCTGGAATCGATGAGATGAAGCGACCCGAGCGGTGGCGACCCGGTCATCGACTGGCCGACGAGCCGGCCCGCCACCGTCACGTCGTCGCTGGCAGGCAGGTAGGCAGCCGCCGAGAGCGTCTTTCTGGTGTAACTCACATCCCCGGCCACCGAAGAGTCCGCAATCCCCAAGATCGCCTGAAGGAATACGCCGGATGAGGGCGTGATCTCGTCGTCCCGCGTGTCGAAGACGACGCCAAACCGTGCCGTCATCTCAGCGGTGTTGACGCCGACGATCGGATTGCCATCCCTTGCCAGCACGCTCGTTCCCGAGAGGGTGTCAATCCGCCAACCCTCCGCGCGAATCCCGGCGAGCAGCCGCAGTCCGGAGACGATCTTGCGTTGCACTTCGCCACGCACAAAGAGCCGCCGCACGTCCGAGCGGTAAAAGTGATCTTGGCCCGAGAAGACGCTGTCGCCCTCGAACTCCGTGTCGTTGCCAATACCGAAGTAATTGTCCCGCGCGAGCCGCTGTGCGTCGAAGCTCAGAACGAAGCGCCAACCCGGAACGATGTTCAACAGTCGCGCTTCCGCCCGGAGCTGCTTGCTTCCGGAGGTCGAGAGTTCTCCATCGAGGGAAAGCTTCGCGCGATACGGTGGCGGGTCCGTCCAGTCCTCGAATCCCAACGGCCGGACCTGCTCGAAATAGAGGCCGCCCGTGAGGCCGTTTCGCCCGGTGTAAAACAATTTGGGATATCCGGCGGCGATCCAGTTCGGTCCGAGCGTCGGCAGGCGTGGCAGCTGGGCGGTGCCTGTGGTCGCGACGAGGGCCAGCCCGCCCAGCACGAGTGCGGGGATTCTCACGAACTACTCTTCGTAAAGCGGAGCGGTGTCACGCAATGTTGCCGTCGTACCGTCCCACACGGCGTATCGGGCGGGTCGCATCGACGCGGCGCCGAATTCGCCTTTCTTGTTCACTGCATAGAAGTTGAGCCCAAACCGTGGGCGGCCACGGTCGTCGAGGAGCCGGGGCTCCGTGGCTGCCACCACCCGACGGAGCGTCTCGAGTGCCGCATCAGCGGGTTGTAGTCCGCGCCGCATGTATTCGACGGTCAGAAACGCCCCGCACACCTTGATGTTCGCCTCACCCCGCCCGGTTGAACCGGCGGCGCCGATCTCGTTGTCCGTATACTGACCGGCTCCGATCAGGGGGGAGTCGCCCACGCGGCCTGGAATTTTCCACGACAGGCCGCTGGTGGTCGTGACCGACGAGACGTCGCCGTTTGTGTTCACGACGTTGCAGTTTATGGTACCCGTGGGCCGCGGAATCATCCGCTCGCCCTCGGGGACGTTGATCCAATCGTCTGTGGCACCACGGTTCGCGCGCCATGCCAGCCATCGCTGGCGACTGCGTTCTGTCAGCAAATCCTCCTCCTTGAAGCCGTACGACAACGCGAAACGCTTGGCGCCCTCGCCGACGAGGAAGATATGATCGGTATAGAGGAGGACGTACTTCGCCACGACACTTGGGGTTTTGATACCCTCGAGGGCGCCCACGGCGCCCGCGCGTCGCGTGGGACCGTGCATGCAGGAGGCGTCG
>JBFHWR010000389.1:0-3196 GCA_041599395.1 Gemmatimonadales bacterium
CTCGCGACTGATGAATACGATGCCGTTTTGAAAGGAGTTCCCGATGATCAAGGTCGTGACAGTCGTTGCCGGCGCGTTCCTCCTCGGTACGGAACCCGCTCTCGCACAGGTACAACCCATCACATTCTTCATAACGAGCGTCGGTCCCGGAGATGGAGCGAACCTCGGAGGAGTTGCTGGTGCCGACGACTGGTGCAGGGCGCTCGCGAGGTCGGCCGGGATCGGGGGAGGGCGCGCGTGGAGGGCCTATCTGAGTACGATTGGACCTGACGGCAGTGCTGACGTGCACGCGCGAGATCGAATCGGAAGCGGGCCATGGCACAACGTCAGGGGCGTCAGGATTGCCAAAGACGTCGCAGAACTGCACAGCGACAGTGCAAATCTGACCAAACAAACGATCCTCACCGAGAAAGGTGGCACGGTCAACGGTCGCGGCGACCGGCCCAATATGCACGACATCCTGACCGGCTCGAACGTCGACGGTACGGCCTTCACGGCCGACGGCTACAACAACTGCGACAACTGGACGAGCAACGGCGAGGGCAACGCCCGAGTCGGTCATCATGACCGCATCGGCGGCGGACAAAATCCGACTTCGTGGAACTCGGCGCACAGTTCCCGGGGGTGCAGTCAAGCCGATCTGATGGGAACCGGAGGAAACGGGTTGTTTTACTGCTTCGCGATCGGGAACTGACGGACGCGCGGGAACTGCCTGAAGAAGACAACACCGCGACTGTGTCGCTAACCCATCGCAGCTGAACGGCCGGCCCGGACGCGCGCCGTGCCGGCCGGCCTCACCTCGTCCGCGACACCGGTGCACGGCTGCTCTCCCCAGTTCTGTGGAGCCACGGTACCTTCCGGAGACTCCGTCCGGGAACCACCGGATTCAGCAACTTCCACAACAGAGCAGGCATACCATGTCATCACGTCGAGCGGTCAAGATTCTCGCCGCACTGGTAGTGGCCTTCACGGGCTTCTCCGCGGACAGCGTTCTGGCGCAACGGGATCGAGGAGGTGACCAGGAGGACGCGGACTCGAGCAGCCGGGATCCTCTGACGGGCGCGATCGGCGCGCTTCGGTTTCGGTCCATCGGCCCGGCGGTTATTTCAGGCCGTATAAGCGACTTAGCCGTTGACCCCGGGAAACCTTCCACGTGGTATGTCGCCACGGCGTCTGGCGGCCTCTGGAAGACCACCAACGCCGGCACCTCGTTTTCACCGATCTTCGATAGCCAAGCCTCCTACTCGATCGGCGTGGTCGTGCTCGACCCGAATAATTCCAACGTCGTCTGGGTGGGCACCGGTGAGAACAATGCGCAACGGTCCGTTTCGTACGGCGACGGTGTCTACAAGTCAATCGATGGTGGACGGACCTGGGAGAACATGGGGCTCAAGACGTCGGAGCACATTGGCAAGATCCTGATCGATCCGCGCAACTCGGATGTCGTGTACGTTGCGGCTCAGGGACCGGTGTTCAACGGGGGAGGTGAACGTGGCTTGTTCAAGACCACGAACGGTGGAAAAACGTGGGCCAACGTCCTGGATGGCGGCGAATGGGCCGGTGTCACCGACGTGGTGCTGGACCCGCGTAACCCGGATGTGCTCATCGCCGCGAAGTGGCAACGCGCCCGCCGCCAGTTTGGATACATCGCAGGTGGTCCGGAATCCGGACTACACCGGTCTACCGATGGTGGAGCAACGTGGACGCGGTCACAGCGCGGCTTGCCGAGCGGAGACCTCGGACGGATCGGGCTGGCGATGTCGCCGGTCAATCCGGATGTCGTGTATGCTATCGTCGAGGCCGCGAGCAACGGCGGGTTCTTCCGCTCGCAGAACGGCGGCGTGAGTTGGGAACGCATGAGCGACCGGACGACAATCGGACTCTACTACCAGGAAATTTTTGCCGACCCGAAAAACGTCGATCGCGTCTACGTCATGGATACGAGAAACTGGATCAGCGACGACGGCGGCAAGACCTTCGAGCGTTTGGGCGAGCAAAACAAGCACGTCGATAGCCACGCACTTTGGATCGACCCGCGAGATACCGACCATCTGATTATCGGTTGTGACGGCGGCCTGTACGAATCCTACGATCGGGGCAAAACATACAACTGGTTCCAGAACCTCCCGCTGGGCCAGTTTTACCGCGTCGAAGTCGACAGTACGAGGCCATTCTATCGTGTCTTCGGTGGGACGCAGGACAACAGCTCCGTCGGGGGCCCGTCCCGCACGCGCACGAGACGCGGGGCACGCAACGCTGACTGGTTTTTAACGCAAGGCGGCGACGGATTCTTCTCGCGCATCGACCCGACGGATCCAAACATCATATACGCAGAATCACAACATGCAGGCCTCACTCGCTTCAACCTCGCGACCGGTGAGCGCGTGTTCATTCGACCTGAGCCGGCTCCCAACGAAGGCGCGCTCGTGTGGCATTGGGACGCGCCTCTCATCATCAGCCCCCACGCGCCGTCGCGGCTGTACTTTGCCGCCAACCGGGTGTTTCGGAGCGACGACCGCGGCAGCAGTTGGCACACCGTGAGCCCAAACCTTACGCGTCAAATCGATCGTAACCGCCTGAAGATGATGGGGCGGGTATGGGGGGTCGATGCAGTCGCCAAGAACGCCTCCACCTCGATTTGGGGCGCCATCGTCAGTCTTGCAGAGTCGCCCCTCCGCGAGGGCCTTCTCTGGGCGGGAACCGACGACGGCATGATCCAGGTCAGCGAAGACGGCGGCGCCTCATGGCGCGCTATTGAATCCGTGCGAGGCGTGCCCGACACGACGTTCATCACGCGCATCTTTCCATCGGCGCACGACGTGAACACGGTCTACGTCGCGTTCGACAATCACAAAGCCGGAGACTACAAGCCGTACGTCGCAAAGAGTACCAACCTGGGCCGTGCCTGGACGCTGATCCAGAACGACCTCCCCGAGCGGGGCACCGTGTACACCATTGTGGAGGATCACAAAGATCCCAACCTCTTGTTTGCCGGAACGGAATTCGGCGTCTTCTTCTCGAACAACGGGGGAGAAACCTGGCGACGCATCCGGGGCGGGCTCCCGACAATCCAGGTCCGGGACATGACGATGCAGACCCAACATGATGATCTAGTCATCGCCACGTTCGGCCGCGGGTTTTACATCCTGGATGACGTCGAGGCGCTGCGGGCGCTCTCGCCCGAGCTGTTGACGAG
>JBFHWR010000390.1:0-3185 GCA_041599395.1 Gemmatimonadales bacterium
GGGCCCCGGCTCGTCCCTGAATACGGCCTTTCCTCCTTTGCCGTTAATCTCCAAGAGGGAGTTTGAGACTGATCGGCCCGATGTGACCTGTATGACGCATGCCTTGGCTCCGTTCATGAAGTCGATGAGCTGTCGATGCTTCAGGAAATACGTGGGGCCGGCGCCGGCAAAGCCCAAGTTGAACACTGGGACGCCAAGCGTCTCCCCTACGAGCGCTGGATACGGCGTCGGGACGAACCGGCCAAACGTCTGTGCTGCGCCCGCGCACGCGAGGTACTCGCGATCTCCGGCATCCAATGGCTTGGGCCCTCGCAATTCCCGGTGCACGCTGGGCAGGTCATAGAGCTGGTAGTCGATGACCGCCCGGTCGGTGGCCTGATATCCGCTACCCATCCTGCTCGTTCCCTTCGCCGGCCATGGCCAGGCGTTGGCATCGTGATCGCACAGTCATGCGGCCCGCAAATACCCTAGCCGGGTCAATTGCTCCTCGAGCAATTGCATGCTACGGGTTTGTTGATCGGTGTCGAACACGCTCGCCCACTCTGAGGCCAAGGTATCGGTCAGCGGTCTCGTCGGGCCGCTGAGCGGGGTGCGTTCGCGCGCCTGCTCGTGACAGAAATCGACCACGTCGTTACCCATTTCGAGCCCCAAGAAGTCGAACACACTGGCCGCGCACGCGGCGTCGTCCCGCACCAGCTGCTCATACTTCAGCTCGAACGAGCGCTCCGGGTTGCGGGCGCAGAAGTCGCGGGCATTTTCGACGTGCGACACCCAGGCGCGATGGGCTGACTCGAAATCGGTCCACGGCTTTCCGTCGGGGGTGGTCTTCCGAACCAGGGACGTCACCACGTCCCGTCCGTCCCGCATGATATGGATGAACCGTGCACCGGGATACAGGGTTGCGATGGTGTCCAGGCACCCCCTATTGGCTTCCGACGCATAGTGGGGATTTTTGTCCCCCCAATGCTCCGCGCTGGGTCGCATGGATCGGTAGAACTCGCGAATCGTATGGGCGAGCGCGGGCCCGAGATAGTCGCGGAACTGGTCGGCATGTGACCTAACGAGTTGCGGCCTGCCAGCTGCGCTCTGCAAGGCACTGTGCAGCCATGCGAACACTCGTGTCTCGTGGGTAATGAAGACACCTGGCTGTTTGTTCAGAATCGCATTCAGATACGTGGTGCCCGAACGCGGCGCGCCAAACAGAATGATCGGATCGTCCTTCATGCGGCGTCTCGATGAGCGTCGTCGTGAATCCAAGACTGATCGCGTTCGTAACCCAGTTCGATCAGCACCGCCCCCGCCAACTCGTGAAACCGTTCCCGGCGCTCGGTCGGCCAGGATCGCCAACGCGCCGTGAGTTTGGCGGTTCCGGTCTCGCCTTTGAACGAAGAGTTGATCGGAGCTTTCTGTACGATGTGGTCGACCGATGCCTGAGCGAACGGCTCGCCAATGAACTCGAACAAGGAAACGAGTTCCGTTTTCGTATCCGCGACGGCGCGTTCGTACGAGACGAAGTGCAGTGAGTTCCCCGAGGGTCCACGGGCAAACTCCATTGCCGCCGCATTGAAGGTTGCCCACAGGCGGCATGCTTCCTCGAACCCGACCGGATTCACGAACCGCATGAGCGATTCGACCACCTGACGGCCGTCGCGCACCATGACGAGGAATTGGGCGCCCGGAAAGAGAAACGTCATGTCGTCGAGATGCAGTGTGTACTGAGGGGTCTGCTCTACCCAGCGCTTCCCCGCTGCGCGATTGGTGTACAGCGAGTTGATGCCGACACCGACGTGGCGGAGGAACTCTCTCCATCCGACGGACTGGCCGGAGATCCAGTGAAGCCGGCCGCGCCGTCTGCCGAACTCCCACACGTCTCGGAGCGACCGCAGCAACGGAATGAGGAAATCGCTCTCCTGGCCTCCCCAGAGGTTGGGGTGTTGCCGAAGGGCGAATTGCATCATGGACGTTCCGGAACGGGGTGCGCCGAGCACGAAGATTGGGCGGTCGCAGACAGAGAGAATGCGGCTCGGCCGGCGGTGGTACGGCAAGTCGGATGGTCGTTGTCCCTGCAGGATCGAGCAACATGCTTCCGCAAATTCGGTTGCCGAATCAGCAGCGAAAAGGTCGCGTCCCGTCGTCCACTCGGACGCCAGTACCGTGGAGTTCGCGATGATGGGCAGCTCCACGGGTGTTGTACGCAACCGTGTCGGGTCGACGTCATCCATCGAGCCGGGGATGACCAACGCCACGCAGTCGCTGATCGCCAGACTCGCGATATCGGACGCTCGGTGGACGCTGGCGCCCACCGTGCTGTCGAGCTCGAACGGCAGCTCTACAGCCTCGTCTGCGAGAATGACGCATTGCGCCGTAGAGTCCCGTTGTAGGATGAGCGGCAATACCTGAGCCACAAAGAACGAGACGGCATCCCTCGCCCGGTGGCGATAAAGATTCGCCTGCAGCAGCAACGTGGCCGGACGGTGCGAATCGCTTTCAGAAGTCACGACGGCGGCTGGCTCGGCCTTCGGATCTGCCGCTGCGTCCTGGTCCGGTCTCGCCTGATTCGCCGAGCGATCGGGCATCAGCTCGATCGTAGGGCGGTCTCGCGCGTGAGGTACGGGAAGCTTCGCCTTTGCCCATGCGAGCCATTGCCACGACTCGCTTCCCCCGTCACGCATGAAATCGTCGAAGACGCCGGACTCGGCCAATCTCCGAACCGCTCTGAAGTCGTAGCACGGAATTCCAGCCGATTGCAGCTTTCCAGAGAGCAGATGTTCACGGAGGATGGCGGACACCTTCGCACGAAAGAACGCCGTCGTTTCGGGATTCAGCGCGAAGCGCGAGTGCCATGTCTCGCCGAGCTGAGTACCGGAGCCCTGATTCGTGGTCAGCCAGCCGAGCAAGAGCTGCCGCAGATTACTGCTGATTCGGGCCTGGTTTCCAAATGGTGTGCCGGTGGCATCGTCGAAGAGCCGAAGATCGTCCAGGTTTGCCGCGAACGGCTCGAGCGAGGGGAGCAGCGCGGGGGGCACGAAGACCAGGCTCGTGCGAATCCATGCGCCATACGTGCAGTTACCGATTTCGCACTCCTGGCCGAAGCTATCCATCCAGCCGACGCACGCGTTCAGTCCCGTGACGACATCGATGACATTGCCGTCGATGAGATCGAGGAAGTCTGAGCCGTAGGCTAA